>NZ_JBVVQT010000023.1:0-36988 GCF_055811595.1 Mesorhizobium sp. WSM4814 | reverse complement strand
CACGGGCCCGGCGTGGGGGGCGGCGGCCCAACGCGGCTAAACTGCCCGCGGGGGCCCCCCCCCTCGGCCCGCCCGCACTTGCCCGGCCGGACAGAGGGGGGTTGGCGGAAACGCAACCTTCATCCAGTTGCCGTGCTGAACGGACCTGCGGTCCTCCCCCCATGACCGCCTATCTCCTCAAGCGTCTTGCCATCGCGCTCATCACGCTGGTCCTGGCCTCGATGGTGGTCTTCGCCGTGCTGGAGATCATTCCCGGCGACCCGGCGCGGCTGATGCTGGGCATGAATGCCAGCGCCGACCAGGTCGAGTTGCTGCGCAACCAGATGGGCCTCAACGCGCCGCTCGCCGCGCGCTATCTGCACTGGGCCGGCGGCTTGCTGAGCCTCGATTTCGGCCGTTCCTACACCTATTCGGTGCCGGTCATCGACCTGGTCCGCGAGCGCATCGTGGTCTCGCTGCCGCTGGCCCTGATCGCGCTGGCGCTGTCCACCATCATCGCCATTCCGGTCGGGCTGTTTTCCGCCGGCCGGCACGGGCGGGCCGGCGACACGATCGCGATGGGCGCCGCCCAGCTTGGTGTTGCCGTGCCGAACTTCTGGTTTGCGCTGATGCTGATCTACCTGTTTGCCGTCTGGCTGCGGCTGGTGCCGGCCGGCGGCTTTCCGGGATGGAGCGCCGGCGTCTGGCCGGCGCTGAAATCGCTGGTCCTGCCGGCGATCGCGCTCGCTCTGCCGCAAGCGGCGATCCTCGCCCGAGTCACCCGCTCGGCGCTGATCGAAGTGCTGAACGAGGACTATATCCGCACTGCCCGCGCCAAGGGTCTGCCCTATCGCGCGGTGCTGTGGCGGCACGCGCTGCGCAACGCAATGATCCCGGTGCTGACCATTCTCGGCCTGCAGTTCGCCTTCCTGCTCGCCGGCACCATCATCATCGAGAACGTCTTTTATCTCCCCGGCCTCGGCCGGCTGGTGTTCCAGGCGATCACCCAGCGCGACCTGATCGTCGTCGAAAGCGTCGTCATGCTGCTGGTCGCCGCCGTCATCGCCGTCAACCTGCTTGTCGATCTCTCCTATGCGGTCGTCGATCCGCGGCTGAGAAGCCGCCAATGACGCTGCGCTTCGACATCCCGGAGGAAAATTTTGCCGACATCCTCGTCAAGGCTTTCACCAACCGCTCGTTCCTCACCGGCTTCGTCATCACTGCACTTGTGGCGGCGGTCGCCATCGTCTCGTTCTTCTGGACGCCTTTTGACGTCACCAGGCTGATCATCGCCGACAAGACCCAGGCACCCTCGCCGGCGCACTGGTTCGGCACTGATCATTTCGGCCGCGACATTTTTTCCATGATCATGGTCGGCGCCCGCAATTCGATCGCCGTGGCGCTGGTGGCGGTCGGTATCGGCATGGGCGTTGGCGTGCCGCTCGGCGCCCTTGCCGCGGCGCGCGGCGGCGTCGTCGACGAGGCGGTGATGCGGCTGAACGATCTCGTCTTCGCCTTCCCTGCCCTGCTGTCGGCGATCATGATCACCGCCATCTTCGGCCCGGGCGCGCTCAACGCCATCATCGCCATCGGCATTTTCAACATCCCGGTCTTCGCCCGCGTCGCCCGGGCCGGAGCGCTGGCGATCTGGCCGCGCGAATTCATCCTCGCCGCGCGTGCCGCCGGAAAAGGCAAAGCACTGATCACCATCGAACACGTGCTGCCCAACATCGTTACTTTGCTCCTGGTGCAAGGCACCATCCAGTTCGCGCTCGGCATCCTGGCCGAAGCCGGGCTTTCTTATGTCGGGCTCGGCACACAGCCGCCGATGCCGAGCTGGGGGCGGATGCTGTTCGACGCCCAGACGCGCATGGGGATGGCGCCGTGGATGGCGATCTTTCCAGGCATGGCGATCGTCGTCACCGTGCTTGGACTGAACCTGCTCGGCGACGGTATTGCCGACATCCTCGACCCAAAATCGCGGCGGCAGCGATGAGCCTGCTCGAAATCGAGAGATTGTCGCTGACGATCGGCGACACGCCGATCCTGAGGGATGTCGAGCTCGCCGTCGCGCCCGGCGAGGTGATGGGGCTGGTCGGCGAATCCGGCTCGGGCAAGTCGATCACGGCATTGACGGTGATGCGGCTTCTGCCCTGGGCGGCGCGCGCCAGCGGGCGCGTCGTCTTCGACGGCATCGACATCCTCGCTGCCAGCGAAGACCAGATGTGCGCGCTGCGCGGCGATGATATCGGCATGGTTTTCCAGGAACCGATGACGGCGCTGAACCCGGTCAAGACGATTGGCGAGCAGGTCGCCGAAGGCATCCGCTGGCACACCAGGGCAAGCCGCGCCGACGCCGAGGACCGCGCTCGAAAAATGCTCGACAGGGTCGGCTTGCCCGCAGCGCAATTCCCGCTGTCGCGCTATCCGCACGAGCTTTCCGGCGGCCAGCGCCAGCGCGTCGTCATCGCCATCGCCTGCGCGCTGAAACCAAAACTGCTGATCGCCGACGAGCCGACGACGGCGCTCGACGTCGTGCTGCAGGCGCAAATCCTCGACCTGTTGCGCGACCTGGTTTCAGAAAACCGCATGGGTCTGCTGTTGATCTCGCATGACCTCGCGGTGGTGACCGAAATGGCGGAGCGCATCACCATCCTGCGCCACGGCGAAGTGATGGAGGCCGGCGACACGGCGCGCACGCTGTCCGAGCAGCTTCATCCCTACACAAGACAACTGGCGCAGGCCTCGATGCATGTGCCGGCGCGTGCCAGGACAAACGAGGTCGGCCAAGACAACCCCATGCTCCAGGCCAAGCCTCTTCTTCAGGTAGAAAGCGTGACGCGGGACTATCCGGGACGGCGCAAATCGCTGCTGAAGCGCGCGGTTCCGACCCGCGCCGTCGACGATGTCTCGTTCTCGATCGATCCTGGGCAGTCTGTGGCGCTGGTCGGTCGTTCCGGTTGCGGCAAGTCCACGCTTGCCCGCATGGTCCTGGCGCTGGACGGGCCGACATCGGGAACGATCCGGTTTCGCGGCGAAGTCATCACCGGCAAGAGCGAGGCGGAGCTCAAGCCGGCGCGCCGCGACATGCAGGTGGTGTTCCAGGACCCATACGGCTCCTTCGATCCGCGCCAGAAGGTGGAAAAACTGGTCGCCGAGCCACTGCATGTCCTGGAGAAAAGGCCGACCAATGCAGAGCGGCGCGAGATGGTGGCAAAGGCCTTGCACGAGGTCGGCCTTGGTCCACGCGACATGGACAAATATCCGCACGAATTTTCAGGCGGCCAGCGCCAGCGCCTGTCGATCGCCCGCGCCATCATCACCCGCCCCAAGCTGGTCGTCGCCGACGAGCCGGTCTCGGCGCTCGACGTCTCGATCCGCGCCCAGATTCTCGATCTGTTCGCCGAGCTCAACCAGAAGCTCGGCGTTGCCTATCTGTTCATCACCCACGATCTGACCGTTGCCCGCGCCATTACCGACCAGGTGATGATCATGCATGCCGGCAAGATCGTCGAGCGCGGCAGGACGAGCGCGGTTCTCGATCATCCGCAGTCCGAAGCCACCAAGGCGCTGGTCGCTGCGGCCCCGGACCTGCACCGCGCGATTGCCCGGCGGTTACAGGAACAGGGGTGAACAGCCGACCGTCGGGAGAGGCTTACTTTTCGGCCTTCACCACATCGGCCGGGCTGATGTCGAGCAAGTCGAGGGTGCGGCGCAAGAGCTGCATCTCTGTCCCGGCAAGTTGCGAATCGGCCTTGGCGATCTCGGCCATATGGCGGGCAAGCAGGCTGCGCCTCTCGACGTCGAGGTCACGGAACTGCGCGATGGCTTGCGAGCCGTTGGTCTCGTAGCCGAACTCGTTGAGATACTCGATGACGCTGTCGATGCTGGCTTCCGGAATGCCGAAGGCTTCCCGGCAGATGCGCCTGAAGGCGGCCATTTCACTCTCGTTGACCGTGCCGTCTGCCAAAATCATGCGAAACAGCATCAGCAGTTCCGCCGACAGCACCGGATCGTCCGCGACCTTGCGCACGCCGGGATCGCCGTCGAAGATCGAGCGTATCTGCTCCAGCAATGCGAATGCCATCAGCGACCCCTTTCCGATTCGTTGCAAATAGGTAGCGCGGAATCGGCCTTGCGCAAATGGTCGGCTGTGGTTCGACAGGGCAATCACTTCACCACCACTTCTCCCATCACTATACGGCAGGGCAATCGCGTTTGGATTCTCGCGAAGGGGGACCCCCACCCTAACCCTCCCCACAAGGGGGAGGGAACGCTGCCGCGCTTAACTCCCGCTTTTGCGCCGAGAGGGAGGCAATTTACCAAAGTCAGCGCCAACGGAAGTCTCCCTCCCCCTTGTGGGGAGGGGTTAGGGGTGGGGGTACATCGTAGAGCGGCAGCCTCGGATTCGCAGCTAAGATAGCCCTGCACCGCATCGTTTCTGGCCATTCCATCAAGCTACCGGCCGATCCAGCGAACCCGCTGCGCACGCTGATTGGTGTGTGAACGGGGCGCCTGATAGGATGCGGTTGTACGAATCATGTCGGAGGAGCCACACATGAATCTCAGTGCGCCTACGCAGCTTATTTTCATCATATCCCTTGTTATCGCCATCATCGGTCTTCTCGCCGCTCTCGGCGTTTTTGCGTTCATTCCCCTGGCCGCCGTGTGGATCGTCCTCATCGCTTATGTCGTGCTTGCCGGCGGCTGCCTGGTTCGCGGCGCTTAAGCCCTCAGATCTCTCAGGCAACTCGGAGCGCCCGGCCACACGCGGGGCGCTTTTGATTCTGAGGGTTGGTCTGCTACCATCCGCGGGCGGAGGAAAGCTCATGTCTGCCCAGAGCGAAGACGGCAGCAACCAGCACAGTCCTGGCCTCGACCGGTTCGAGATGGTTCGGCGTGCGCCTGGCCCTTGGCTCCAGGGTTCAGTCACTGACATCTGCGGCTACCGCGAAACCATGCCCGGCCGTTTCCGCAATGTCGAATACGCATCGCTGACCGTGCCGCTGGTCATCAGCTTTGCCGAACCCTTCGCCATCGGGCTCGGCAAGGAGCCGGGCGACAACGACCGCTTCGCCAGTTTCGCCGCCGGCCTCTATGCCGGTCCGGTGGTGATCGAATCCCGCGGCGGCGCCTGCTGCATCCAGATCAATTTCACCCCGCTCGGCGCCCGACGCTTCTTCGGCCTTGCGATGAGCGAACTGACCGACCGCATGGTCGGCCTCGACGATGTGCTCGGGATCGAAGGCATCGCGCTGCGCGAAAGACTTGGCAATGCGCACGGCTGGAGCGCACGTTTTGCAATCGTCGAGACGTTCGTCGCCGCGCGGCTGACCGACGCCCGCGAAATGCAGGCCGAAATCGCCTGGGCCTATAACCGGATCATCGTCTCGGGTGGCCGCATTCGCGTCGCATCGCTCGCCGACAGGCTGGGCTGGAGCCGCAAGCATCTCGCGGGAAAATTCTCCAACGCGATCGGCGTCGGCCCCAAGACGCTGTCGCGCATCGTCCGCTTCAACCGGGCGCTCGGCCTGTCAAGGCAGGACAAATCCGATTGGGCTGATATCGCCGCCGATTGCGGCTATGCCGACCAGGCGCATCTGGTGCGCGAATTCCGCGACCTTGCCGGCGAAACGCCGACGGCGCTGGCCGCCCAGGCATAGAGGCGCAGGTAACATTTCTTCAAGACGTGGGAAAAGCCTTCGCCCAGACTGGATTATCGTCCAATCCAATTGAAGGAGATCGCCATGACCATATCAGTCGAACCGCCCAGGCTCTATCCGACCTTGCGCTACCGCAATGCCGCGAAAATGATCGACTGGCTGGGTGAAGCCTTCGGCTTTGCCGTTCATGCCCGCTACGGCGAAGGCGACATCGTCCAACACGCCGAACTGACTTTCGGCTCTTCGATGATCATGCTGGGCACCGCACGCGACGAAAAGTTTGGCCAGATGGTCGGTGCGCCTGGCCCGGGTGGCGGCAGATCGATCTATGTTGCCGTCGACGATGCCGATGCCGCTTATGCCAGAGCAAAAAAGGCCGGCGCCGAAATACTGGAAGAGCTCACCGACCGCGACTATGGCAGCCGCGAGTTCATCTGCCGCGATCCGGAAGGCAATGTCTGGTCGTTCGGCACCTATTGGCCAAAGGTTGAGCCCGCCAGCTAACGCGCCAGACCAAAGATGGCGTCGCAGTCGAGGTGGGTTTCCAGTTCGGCTGCGACCTCGTCCAATGCCCGTTCGACCTCGGCGCGATAATCGATGCCGCCGCCTTTGACGCCGAGATTTTCCAGGAATTTCGCCCGAAAAGCGTCGGCGGAAAACAGCCCGTGCAGATAGGTCCCCGACACCTTGCCGTCAGCGGAGACGGCGCCGTCATCGGTGCCGTTGATGACGGCGGACGGCCGCAGCGTGTCGGGACCGGTGGTGCGGCCGAGATGGATCTCGTAGCCCTCGAGCGGCAGGTCGAACTGGACCGAGCGCGCGCTGACATTGCGCACCGTCTTTTCCGGTTGCATCACCGTTTCGACGTCGAGCAGGCCGAGCCCCTCGGTCTCGGTGGCGCTGCCCTCGATGCCGTCGGGATCGCGCACGACACGGCCGAGCATCTGGAAGCCGCCGCAGATGCCGACGACGTGGCCGCCGCGCTTGCGGTGGGCGACAAGGTCGCGGTCCCAGCCATTCTCGCGGAATCTTAGCAGATCGCCGATCGTCGACTTCGAGCCGGGAATGACCACCAGCCCAGCGTCGGCCGGCAAATGCTGGCCGGGCGGCACGAAGACGACCTCGACCTGCGGCTCGGCCTTGAGCGGGTCGAGGTCGTCGAAATTGGCGATGCGCGAAAGCATCGGCACGGCCACCTTCAGCGCGCGCTTCTCGCCGGACGCCAGGCGTTCGAGCACAACCGAATCTTCCGAAGGCAGCCGCGCCGCCGCCTTCAGCCACGGCACGACGCCAAAACAGCGCCAGGCGGTGAAGCTCTCGATCGCCTTGATGCCGTCATCGAACAGCGAGACATCGCCGCGGAACTTGTTGATGAGATAGCCGACGATCATGCGCCGGTCCTCTTCCGGCAAGATCAGATGGGTGCCGGCGACCGAGGCGATGACGCCGCCGCGATCGATGTCGCCGACCAGGATCACCGGCACGTTGGCGCGCGTCGCAAAGCCCATATTGGCAATGTCGCGGCTCCTGAGATTGATCTCGGCCGGCGAGCCGGCGCCTTCGACGATGACGAGGTCGGCACCCTCGCCGACCTTGGCCCAGGATTCGAGCACGGCATCCATCAGCCGGGCTTTCAGCGCCTGGTAGTCGCGCGCCCGCGCCTCGCCGAACACCTTGCCCTGCACCACCACTTGGGCGCCGATATCGGTCTGCGGCTTGAGCAGCACCGGGTTCATATGGACGGTGGGCGCAACGCCACAGGCGATCGCCTGCAGCCATTGGGCGCGGCCGATCTCGCCGCCGCGTCTGTCGCCCGGTATATTGGCGACGGCGGCGTTGTTCGACATGTTCTGCGGCTTGAACGGCCGCACCTTCAGCCCACGCTTTTTCGCCACGCGGCAGAGGCCCGCGACCAGCACCGTCTTGCCGACATCGGAGCCTGTGCCCTGCAGCATGATCGCCTTGGCCGCCATTAATTCCTGCCCTGTGAAACGCCGCCGGTGATCGCGGATTTCGCGGCCAGCGGTCCGCCGCGCCAGATGTAGAGCGCCAGCAGAGGCTCCTTGCCGGTGCGCATGGCATGGCTGACACCAGAGGCATGGTGGATCACCTCACCCGCCTCTCGCTTGCGAAAGTCGTCTTCGTCCATGCGCCATTCGGTGCCGCCGGTCAGCGGAATGTAGATCTCCTCGGCGACATGATGGTGGTCGGGATAGACGATTTCAGGTCCGAGGATCAGCAAGCCGGCCGCGACCTCGTCGTTGACGAAATGGCCGCGTGTGCCGAAGACCTCCAGCCAGCCGTACTTGTCGATGAATGTCTTGCCGAGATCCGCCTCGCTGTAGGTCTGCCCCCAGCGCAGCTCGCCGCAACGCTCCGCAAGCAGCCGCGCCAACGGCTGGGCGTTGGCCGGAGCGAGCTCGACGATGCGGTCGAGCTGGCGCAGGCAGGCAAGCGGACGCGGCTCGAGCGGACGCGCCGGCATGGCCCAGCCGATCCGGGCCACCGCATCGCGCACCAGCGCATCATCGAATGTTTCGAGCGTGGCGTGGAACCGTTCAAGCAGCTCATCGAAATTTGTCGTCACGCCCTGCCCCAGACACGCATTATCACACAGCCGCCCCCAGATCGTTGGATGGAGCTAGTCGGCTTGCGCGGCGGCATCATTGGTCTAGATTGAACCGCGCGCAAAGCCAAAAACGACAGGCCAGGAGGCCGAAGACATTACGGAGCACGCCATGGACGCCGCTGTTGATGCGGGCACCAGCCAGTTCGAACTCAACGAGGACCAGCGCGCCATCCAGCAAATGGCCGAGGCCTTCGCTGCCGATCGCGTTGCGCCGAACGCGCTCGACTGGGACCGCAACAAGCATTTTCCGGCGGACGTGATCCGCGAGACTGGCCCGCTCGGGCTTGGCGGCATCTATGTCAGTGACGATGTCGGCGGCTCAGCGCTCGGCCGGCTCGACGCGGTGCTGATCTTCGAGGCGCTTTCGCGCGCCGATCCGGCCTTCTCCTCCTTCATCTCGATCCACAACATGGTGGCTTCGATGATCGACCGCTTCGGCAGCGACGAGCAGCGCCAGCACTTCCTGCCGAAGCTGACCTCGATGGAATGGCTGGCGAGCTATTGCCTGACCGAGCCGGGTTCGGGATCGGATGCAGCGGCGCTGAAGACGCGTGCGGTGAGGAGCGGCGGCGACTATGTGCTGAGCGGCGTCAAGCAGTTCATTTCGGGCGCCGGCGACAGCGACCTTTACATCGTCATGGCGCGCACGGGCGCCGACGGTCCGAAGGGCATTTCGACCTTCGTCGTGCCGAAAGATGCGCCCGGCCTGTCTTTCGGCGCCAACGAGCACAAGATGGGCTGGCACATGCAGTCGACCCGCCAGGTCGTCTTCGAGGACTGCAAGGTGCCGGTTGAAAACCTGCTCTCGGACGAAGGCGCCGGCTTCGGCATCGCCATGGCCGGACTCGACGGCGGCCGGCTCAACATCGCCGCCTGTTCGCTGGGCGGGGCGCAATCGGCGCTCGACAAGGCGCTGTCCTACACCGCCGAACGCAAGGCCTTCGGAGCCAAGATCAATCAGTTCCAGGCGCTGCAATTCAAGCTGGCCGACATGGAGACCGAATTGCAGGCAGCACGGATATTCCTTTACGCCGCTGCCTCGAAGCTCGACCGCAAGGCCCCGGACGCCTCGAAATGGTCGGCGATGGCGAAGCGCTTCGTCACCGACGTCGGCTTCAACGTTGCCAACGACGCGCTGCAACTGCATGGCGGCTATGGCTATCTGCACGATTACGGCATCGAGAAGCTGGTGCGGGATTTGCGCGTTCACCAGATTCTCGAAGGCACCAACGAGATCATGCGCGTCATCATCGCACGCGCGCTGATTGGGCGGCAGTAGGGCAGTAGGGCAGTAGGGCAGTAGAAATGACCGGCAGGATCAATTCTTACAAGGACCTATTGTATGGCAGCAGGGGAGATATCTGGCGCATGATCAAGCTTATCAGATGCGACCTAGGCATCGAAAAAAAGCTTCGCAACTTATAAGCAACTAGCGCCCGAATAGGCTGCCCTACTGCCCTACTGCCCTACTGCCCTACTGCCCTACTGCCTAACTGCAGCCTTACCCAAACCACGGAGTGCCATCATGACCACCATCGCCTTCATCGGCCTCGGCAATATGGGCAATCCGATGGCAGCCAATCTCGTCAAGGCTGGATATGCCGTTCACGGCTTCGACCTGATCCCGGAAAATCTCGCCAACGCCAAGGAGCATGGGGTCGTCGTCATGGCCAATGCCGTTGCCGCGGTGAAGGAGGCCGATGTGGTCATCACCATGCTGCCGACCGGCAAACACGTTCTGTCGGTCTATGAAGACATCGTGCCAAAAGCGAAAAAAGGCGCGCTGTTCATCGATTCGTCGACCATCGACGTCGAATCGGCACGAAAAGCCCACGCCATTGCCGCCAGACACAAGCTGCTGTCGATCGACGCGCCGGTTTCCGGCGGCACCGGCGGCGCCGCCGCCGGCACGCTGACCTTCATGGCCGGCGGCGCGAAGGAAGCTTTTGCCAAGGCCGAACCAATCCTCAAGCCGATGGCCGGCCGCATCGTCCATTGCGGCGATGACGGCGCCGGACAGGCGGCAAAGATCTGCAACAACATGATCTTGGGCATTTCGATGATCGGCGTCGCCGAAGCCTTCGTTCTGGCGGAAAAGCTCGGCCTGTCGCACCAGGCGCTGTTCGACGTCGCCTCGAACTCGTCGGGCCAGTGCTGGTCGCTGACCACCTACTGCCCGGTCCCTGGTCCGGTGCCGACATCGCCGGCCAACAATGGCTACAGGCCGGGGTTTGCCGCGGCACTGATGCTGAAAGACCTGAAACTGTCGCAGGAAGCCGCGCAAAGCGCCGGTGCGGTAACGCCGCTGGGCGCCGAGGCCGCCCAGCTTTATGCGCTGTTCAACGCCCAGGGGCATGCCGCTGCCGACTTCTCCGGCATCATAAATTTCCTGCGCGGCACCCCGGCCTAATGCATGTCGCCCAAAAGCTTGGGCTTAACCCCCCAAGGGTGCGCAAAGCGTGCGCAGCAGACGCGACGCGCTTTCAGCCTCGAACTCGACCGGCTTTCGGTTTCCGGCAAGAAACGCGGAAATTTAGATTTGCTTAAACTATCGATAACCACCCGGTAACGATGTCCCTGTAGAACGGAGTGCGAGGCGGCCTATCGCAACCGCCCGGCGCTCCGGATCAGGTCTCGCGTACCGGAGCCCGTAAGTTTCGCCAAGTGTTCAGTCAGCGAAGCGCCATGCGTATCTGGCAAAGCCGCGTTCCCGATGGAGCGCGGTTTTTGCATTTCGCATTCTTCAACGACAGCGAGACGATCGCCCTGGCGCGTCTCCAGACGGTCGTCGGCCTGGTGGCGGCGGTCCTGACCGACGTCGACCCGCAGCTGGTCGCTGCAACGCTCCCCAGCCCGGCAGGGCTATCGCAGGTGGATGGCCGAGGTTTTCGCTCTACGACGGACCCCCACCCCTAACCCCTCCCCACAGGGGGGAGGGAGACTTCCGCTGGCGCTGACCTTGGCAACTTGCCTGCCTTGGGCGCCAAAGGGGAGAAATAAAGGCGCGCGGCAGCTTCCCTCCCCCTTGTGGGGAGGGTTAGGGTGGGGGTCCTCTTCGCAAGAATCCAAACGCGATTGCCCTGCCCCGCGCGAGGGTTCGGTGAGCGCGATCAGAGATCTCCTGAAGCGCATCAGTCCTGTGGCAAGATTGTCGACAGGCTCACGACCGCATCCGCGCTGACGTGGAGATCAAGCGGCTTGAGCGGACATCATTGAAACCTTCTGATTTCCAAGCCGTTATCGCCGGTATGTCCGGGGCTAAATCCAAGCCGAAATCGGTCTCCAAATCGCGCGATGCCGAGAAGTCGCGCCAGGAGAAGCAATCGACTGTCGAAGTCGCGTCTGAGATCGCCGGCGCGGCTCCGCCGCCGCTGGAGTTCGTCGAACCCGATCCGGAGCTGACCCCTGAGGAGGCCGAGCAGGCGCGCAAGAGATACTTGCTGAGACGTTTCTGGATCAGCGCGCGCGGTTACTGGGGCCGCGGAGGCGATAGGCGGGCTTGGCCGTACACGATCGGGTTATTGCTCCTGATCGTCATCAATGTCGGCTTCCAGTATGGGATCAATGTCTGGAATCGCGCAATTTTCGATGCCCTTGAGCAACGCAATGCGCGCACCGTCTATGTCCTGAGCGCCGTTTTCGTGCCGCTCGTGCTCGGAAGCGGAAGCCTTGTCGTTGCACAGGTCTTCCTTCGCATGACGATGCAGCGCCGCTGGCGTTCCTGGCTCACCAACGCGGTCATCGCGCGGTGGCTTGCAAGCGGCCGCTACTTTCAGTTGAACCTCGTCGGCGGCGACCACCAGAACCCTGAAGCACGCGTCACGGAGGATTTGCGGATTGCCACCGAATCCCCGGTCGACTTCATCGCCGGTGTCATCAACGCGTTTCTGTCGGCCTCGACCTTCATCGTGGTGCTCTGGACGATCGGCGGGGCCCTGACCCTGACGATCGCAGGTTCGACGGTGACCATTCCCGGCTTTCTCGTCATCACCGCCGTGCTCTATGCGGCGATCACATCCACCTCGATGGCGGTCATTGGCCGCCATTTCGTCCACCTCTCCGAGGAAAAAAATCAGGCGGAAGCCGAATTCCGCTACACGCTGACCCGCGTGCGGGAAAACGGCGAGAGTATCGCATTGCTCGGCGGCGAGGAGGAAGAGCGTAGCGGCATCGACAAGACGTTCGCCTATGTGCTCAGGCAATGGGCGCTCCTTACCGGTCAGCACATGCGCACAGCGCTGGTATCGCAGGGGGCGAGTCTGTTTGCGCCTGTCGTGCCGGTTTTGCTTTGCGCTCCAAAGTTTCTCGAAGGCGGCATGACACTTGGCCAGGTCATGCAGGCTGCCTCTGCCTTTGCCATCGTGCAGGGCGCGTTCGGATGGCTGGTCGACAACTACCCCCGTCTCGCCAATTGGAACGCCTGTGCACGGCGCATCGCCTCGCTGATGATGTCGCTCGACGGGCTCGAGCGCGCGGAGCAGAGCAACACGCTCGGACGCATAAAGCGCGGCGAAGCTGCAGGCGATGCGATGCTCAGCCTGAACAATCTGTCCGTGTCGCTCGACGACGGCACCGCCGTGGTCAAGGAAACCAAGGTCGTGATCGAATCAGGCGAGCGGGTGCTCGTCGCCGGCGAATCCGGCTCAGGCAAGAGTACGCTGGTGCGGGCCGTCGCAGGTCTGTGGCCGTGGGGTGGCGGCAGCGTCAACATCCACGCCGACAGACGGCTGTTCATGTTGCCGCAACGGCCCTATGTCCCCACCGGGACGCTTCGCCGCGCAGTCGCCTATCCAGGCGCTGCCGATCGCTGGACGCTGGACGAGATCAAGGCTGCCCTCGACAAGGTCGGGCTCGATTATCTGAACGACAAGATCGAGGACGACGCGCCATGGGACCAGACCCTCTCGGGTGGCGAAAAGCAGCGGCTCGCCTTCGCGCGTCTTCTGCTGCACAGCCCCGATATCATCGTGCTGGATGAAGCAACGTCAGCACTCGATGAAAAGAGCCAGGACAAGATGATGGAGATGATCGTTCACGAATTGCCGAAGGTCACCATCATAAGCGTGGCGCATCGCGCCGAGCTGGAAGCCTTTCATAGCCGCAAGATCACCTTGGAGCGGCGCGAGGGCGGCGCAAAGCTTGTCAGCGATATCGATCTTGTCCAGCGCAAGAGAAGACGGAACTTGCTTGAGCGATTTATGCGGCGCCGGCGCGCCGCACCGAAGCGCAGCACGACCTCGAGCAAAGCGGCGCTGCCCGAGACAAAAAAGTGAAATCCGCCGATCGGGCCTTGGTGAGCGGCTCCTCCGGCTGGCAGAATCCGGCATTCAAACGCCGGGCGTCCGGTTGCAGGACGCCCGGCGATCGTTTTATCTCACAGCTTGCGCAAATCCGCCTGCGCCAGATCAAGCGCCTTGGCGATGCGGCCGCAGGCCATATCGATCGTCTCGCGCGTCCAGATCAGCGGCGGCGACAGGATCATCGTATCGCCGGTGGCGCGCAGCATCATGCCCTGGGCAACTGCGTGGTCGCGAACGGTCACGGCCGCGCTCCCGGCCGGCAGGAAGCGCGCCTTGGTCGCCTTGTCGCTGACGATCTCGATCGCCCCCATCAGGCCGATCGAGCGCACCTCGCCGACCAGATCGTGACCGCCGACGTGCTCCTGCAGCGCCTTGGCGAAATAGGGTCCGGTGTCGTTCTTGACCCGATCGACCAAACCCTCCCGCTCGATGATCTCGAGGTTCTTCAGCGCCACGGCGCAGGCCACGGGGTGGCCGGCATAGGTATAGCCGTGATTGAACTCGCCGCCCTTCTCGACCAGCGTCGCGGCGATGCGGTCACCGACCAGCAGCGCCGACAGCGGCTGATAACCGGAGGTCAGCGCCTTGGCGGTGGTGATGGTATCGGGCTCGATGTCGAAGGTCTGAGCTGCGAACCATTCGCCGGTGCGGCCATAGCCGGTGATGACCTCGTCCAGCATCAGCAGTATATCGTATTTGCGGCAGATGCGCTGCACTTCCGGCCAATAGCTCATCGGCGGTATCTTCACGCCGCCTGCTCCCATCACCGGCTCGCCGATGAAGGCGGCGACCTTGTCGGTGCCGGCTTCGAGGATGGCATCCTCGACGGCCTTGGCCGCGCGCAGGCCGAAATCATGGTCGCTTTCGCCGGGCAGAGCCAGCTCATAGGCATAAGGCATCATCACATGGACGATGTTGGGAACCGCGCCGTTGAGCTGCTTGTGCATCGGCTCCATGCCGCCCAGCGACGTGCCGGCGATAGTCGAGCCGTGATAGGCGCTCTTGCGCGAGATGATGCGGTTCTTCTCCGGCTTGCCTTCCAATGCCCAATAGTGGCGCACGAGGCGCAGCGCCGTGTCGTTGGCCTCCGAACCGGACGAGCCGAAGAACACCTGGTTGACATGCTTCGGCGCCAGTTCCGCCAGCTTTTTGGCCAGCAGCACCGGTGTCGGGGTCGAGCATTTGAAAAAGGAATTGTAATAAGGCAGTTCCTTCATCTGGGCGTAAGCGGCGTCGGCCAGCTCATCGCGGCCGTAACCGATGTTGACGCACCACAGTCCGGCCATGCCGTCGAGGATTTCCGTGCCTTCGGAATCGTAGATGAACGGCCCGTTGGCGTGGGTGATGATGCGTGAGCCGGCCTCGCGCATCTCCTTGTGGTCGGTAAACGGATGAAGGTGATGCGCAGCATCGATCTGCTGAAGCTGCTTCAGCGAATAATTCTGATAGGTCATGTCTGATCTTTCCTCTTGAACCAATCCGGCAATTGCAGACAATCCGGCAATTGCAGCGGGGGCGGATTCGTCAGAGGAAGGCGGGCGGCGAATAGCCGATGCGGGCGCAAAGCCGCAAAAGCTCGGCGCGAAGCGTGCGCGGCGACGGCGTCACCGCCACCCCAAACGCGCATGATGCCTTCATCCAAGCCATGCAGCATATTAGGCGGTCTGATGCGATCAGTTCAAGCCGTTCCGTCAAGCCGTTCCGGTCAGCGCCCGTTGCAGGAAGACATACTTCATCGCCGCCTGTGCCGCTTGCGGCCGGCGATCGCCGCGCCCGCCATGGCCGCCCTCGGTCTCCTCGAAAAACAGCGTCTTCGCGTGGCCGGCAGCCTGCAGCCGCGCCGCCATCTTGCGCGCATGGCCGGGATGGACGCGGTCGTCGGCGGTCGATGTCGTCAGCAGCACCGGCGGATAGGCGGCATCGGGCTCGACATGCTGATAAGGCGAGTAAGCCGCCAGCGACGCGGCCTCTTCCGGCTTGGCCGGATCGCCATACTCGGCCATCCAGGATGCGCCGGGCGGCAGTTCGGTGTAGCGCAGCATGTCGAGCAGCGGCACGTCGATGATCACCGCGCCGAAAAGCTCGGGATGCTGGGTCAGCGAAACGCCGGTCAGCAAGCCGCCATTCGAGCCGCCCTGGATGCCGAGCGTCGCCGGCGTGGCGATGCCGCGTTTCACCAGGTCTTGCGCGACCGCGGCGAAATCGTCGAAGGCGTTCTGGCGATTGGCCTTGAGCGCGGCCTGATGCCAGTTCGGACCGAACTCGCCGCCACCGCGGATATTGGCCTGCACATAGGCATTGCCCTTTTCCAGCCACAGCCGGCCGCGCACGCCGGCATAGCCGGGCAGCAGCGGCACTTCGAAGCCGCCATAGCCGTAAAGCAGCGTCGGCACCGGCCCGTCCTGGTCGCGCCGCCTGACGACGAAATAAGGGATTTTGGTGCCGTCCTTCGAGCGTGCCTCGAACTGTTCCGAAACCAGGGACGACGCATCGAAACGCGCCGGCTGCGATTTCACGGTTGTCAGCATCGCTGCATTGTCGTCCGACCAGATGATCGAACTCGGCGTCAGGAAATCGGTGAAGGAGAAGGACACGCTGGAGCCGAAACGCTCGGCGTGGCTGATGCCGACACTGCCGTTTTCGGGCAGCGCCACCGGCTGCAGCGACCAGCCGCTGCCGCTGCGATCGCAGGCGACGACCTTGCCGCGCACATTGTCCATCAGATTGATGAACAACCGGTCCCGCGTGCGGGCAATGCCGGCAATCGAGACACGATCCGTCGGCTCGAGCACGGTCTCGACAGGTGCGAGCGCATTGGTCTCGATCCAGCGCGCGAAGTCCAGCGAATAGAGGCCATCAGGATTGCACAGCGTGCCGTCCGGCGCCGTCCACGGGCTGCGCACTCCAAAGACGAACTGATCCCTGAACAGCACCGTGTCGGTAACGTCGTCCGGCAACGGGATGCGCCTGTTTTCGCCGGAAGGCAGACGCAGAAAACTGTGCGAGGCAAAGAAATCGAGCGTCCGGGTCAGCAACAGATGCCGCTTGTCACCGTCGAATTCAAGGGAACCGCCGGCGGCGAGATCCTGCTTCTGCGCCTCGAAAATCGGCGTCGCATCCTCCAGCCTGGTGCCGCGCTGCCAAAGCTTGACCACGCGCGGATAACCGGACTGGGTTTTTTCGTCCTCTTCGAAGGCAGCCGAGACGATGACCGTGTCCTTGTCCAGCCAGTTGAAGCCCGACTTCGAGGCAGGAGCACGAAAGCCGCCCTCGACAAAGGACTTGCTCTCGATGTCGAATTCGCGCATTTCGCTGGCGTCGCCGCCATCCGGCGACAGGCTGAGCAGGCAGCGGCTGAAATCGGGGTAAAGCCGGCTGGCGCCGCTGAACACCCATTTCACACCCTCTTTGGCTGACAGACTGTCGAAGTCGATGATCGTCTCCCATTCCGGCTTCTCGGTCTTGTAGGAAGCGACCGGAGTGCGCCGCCAGAGGCCGAGCACGTTGGTCTTGTCCTGCCAGAAATTATAGACGTGGCCGTTGAGCGCAGATCCGACCGCAATGTTGTCTTCGGCCGTCATCAGGTCCAGTGCGGTTTGGAAGCAGGTCTGGTAGGATGGATCGCCCTGCAACTCGGCGACCGTGATCTCGTTCTGACGGTGAACCCAGTCGAGCGTTTCCTTGCCCGTTCTGTCCTCCAGCCAGAGAAAGGGATCCTCAGTCGCCGAATTGGGACGCGTCTTTGTGTTCGAACTGGTCATGTGGTCTCCGATAAGTTCGTCAAGGCTCGGCAACGTCGTCTTGCCACTATCGGTATTCAACCTGGAACGCAAAAGGAGCCATTGCGCTGTTGGCCTCCTAAGGTGGGGCCGCCTGCCGCCCGCAGGCCACGAGGGAATCCATGCGACATCTGTACATTGCCAAAGAGAAGTTCGGTCCTTTCAGCGGCACTGCGTGGACCATGTACATAAACTGGTCCGGCCTCACCCAATTAAGTGAGGTCGTCTCACTCGATGGAATGCTCGGGCCGGTCGCGCTGGGAGAGGTAAAGGACAGCTACTGGCCCCATATTGTTAACGAGGACTACATGCTCGATTTCTTTGTGGACCTGGACTTCCTCCTTTCGGAGTTGGCCGATCCGGGCGACTTGAATGTCCTTAATGTGATCCGAAGACCATCGCTTGACGTGCGTTCACTCGACTGGAACGGATTTACCTTCCTGGGCTACGACTTGTTGGATCAAGACGTCTCCATAAGCGCTCTGACCAACTGCGGAGGATTTCCTGACGTGTTTGCGAACACGGAACTGTCCGATGTTGGATTGATACCCGATTTTGATCGTGCCGTTGAAATTCGAGACCTTCTACGCAGGATGCATCCCTCTGAACACCATGCCGAATGTGATTTATGGGCGATTTCCAGATGGCAAGGAAATGAAGGCACCCCGCAATTGTATTAATGCATGTCGCGCAAAAGTGTGCAGCGGTTTTGCGATAACGACATGCAAAAACAACAACCTAAAGCGCGTCGCATCAGACGCGACGCGCTTTAGACCGCTCGCCCCCGCAATACGGTTGTGACCGCCAACGCCAGACAAATGGCGCCAAGCGTGATCGGCAGGCCGTCCGCACCGAGAATATCCATGGCGCCGCCCGCCAGCGGCGGCACGGCGATGCCGCCGACGCCCCACATTAGCGAGAAGGCAGCGTTGCCAGCGACCAGTGCCGAGCCGGTGAACCGCTCGCCAAGCTCGATGATCGACATCGTGTAGATGCCGTAGGAAACCGCACCCCAGACAAACACGCACGGCCAGATCAGCGGCGTCTCGATGAGAACCGGCAACAGCACGCATCCAAGCACCGTTAGCGATACGCAGATAAATCGCACCAGACGCGCCGTCAGCCGTTCCGCCAGCAGGCCGAGCGGCACCTGCATGGCGATGTTGCCGGCGATCATGACAGACAGCAGCGCCGACATGCGCGCCTCCGCGATGCCATAATGTGCGCCGTAGACCGGCAGCAGTGCCAGCACCCCCTGTTCGAAACCGGCGGCCACCACCACCGCCGACAGCAGCAGCCATGCCATCGGCATGAACCCCATCACCGAAACCTGGTGCCCGGCTTCATCGACCTTTGGCAGCCGTCCCAGCACCAGCGCCAGGCAGGCGCCGCAAAAGACGAATGCGGCGATGCCGACGAGAAACGGCGGCCATCCTTCGGTGCCGACCGCAAGCAGGCACAGCGGGCCGGCCGCGAAACCTGCCGAAATGACTGTAGAATAGATGCCCATCACGCGACCGCGGCGCGCCGGAGGCGCCAGCGCGATCACCCAGATCTCGCTCAGCACATAGAGCGGATTGGTCACCACGCCGATCAGGAAGCGCAGTGGAAACCAGAGATAGACATTTTGCGTCCAGCCGATCAGCGCCAGCATGATCGCGGAAAGGGCCGCGCAGGTGAGCGCCGTGCGCCCTGCCCCGAACCGGCGCGCCAGCGCCGGGATGAGCGGCGACGAGACGATAAAGCCGACCGGCGTCATTGCCGCCGACAGGCCGATCATGGCCGGCGAGACGCCCTGGCGCTGCAGGATGAAGCTCAGCAGCGGGTAGCTCAGCCCTTGCGCAATGGCGAACACCGAAACAGTGGCGATCACGCCGGTGATCGCCGCCCACTGCATTGTCTGGTCGCTGTTCTGTTCCACCCGGTCCATGATCCGCACCACGAAACCTGCACGATTAGCGTTTCGGCGGCGTGCCGGGAAGCACCGGCGGCAGGAACCGCTTGCGCCAGCCAGAGCATGCCTTGTTAAGGACTCCGCGACGCCATTCAGGCCACTACGGAAAATACCGGGCAATCGCCCCCTTCCTGCCCTCCGCGTAAGGCTTCAGCCACTTGTCGTCGATGGAGAGCCCGTCATTGTCCGACGGTCCTTCTCCAATCGTTCTGCGCCAGGCGCGGAACTTGTAGTGGTCGAACACGTCGAGCATATGCACCGCAAAGGCCGCAGCGAACGTCTTGTCGCCTTCGACGATCACCATGTTCTCGTCGTTTTCATAGGACGCCTTGTAGCCAAGGTTGTGGCTGCCGGCGATGACGGTCGCATTGTCGGCCATCGGATCGATGATGACGATCTTGTCGTGCACGATCGCATGGCCGACGGTCAGCACTTCCGCCTGGAAATCCCGTGCAACGGAGGCCCCCGTCAGGTTGGCCGCCCTGACGATGGAGACGTTCGGCGCCTCCCAGACCTTCTCCGGAAAGACGAATGGCGATTTGCCGTCCTTGTTCGATTTGTTGGTGACTGGATCCCGGGTCGGAGCAATATAGTTGGGCATGGCGGTGTGATCGCTGATTGCGCCCTGCACGATCAGCTTTGGATTCGCCGTCGCCGCCGCGACCGCCTGATCGATGACCGAATTGTTGCCAAGCCGCGACGGATTGAACACGAGAAAGAGCACCGCCTGCTTCGCTGCCTTGATCCGTGCGAAAACATCTTCGAGATCGACAGGCCGCACCGAGATGTCCTTTTTGCTGCGGTCGGGATCGTTTGGCGAGAACCAGATGGTGGTCCCATCGACATGGTTCGGTGTGCGATTCTTCAGGCGAAACGGCCTGCCTTGCTTTTGCGCCACACGTCCGGCGGCGCTATCGCTCGCCGGCGGCGGGAACACGTCGGCCTTCATCCGTTCCCAATAGGCATCGAACACTTCGGCCATGGCAGGGTCGTCGCCGCGGATGAAGGCGTTGTTGGACTGTCCGCAAATGCCCGTCGACGTCCAATTGGTGCTGCCGGTCATGACCGCTTGCGGATTGCCCTGGGCGTCGCGGTAGACGGCAAACTTGTTGTGGCCGATATGGTTGTTGTTGAACAGACGATCGGTCAGCACGACGCCGGCGTCGCGCAGCCGCTTTCTGAAGGGCGCGTTGCCCGCGTCCCACGCCTTGGTTTGTTCATCCCTGCCCGAATTCGAAAGAATGACGTCGACGACATCCTTCGCGTCGATGATCGCGTCGCACAACTCGTCATCGCCAAGCTCGTAGAGGGCAAGCCTGACAGTGCCGCCCTCGGCCTTGGCCCGTTTCATCAGGCTGGTGAGCAGATCCGGAACCTCGCCGTGAAGATAGGCGCGTATCTTGCTGCCGGGACGCTGAAGCTCGGCCCTGATCTTGTCGCGCTGCCCGACCTTGATGCCGGCATCTTCGAGGGCGCGCGACAGCCATTGCGTCGAGAGCACGCCGTTGGTGAAGGCGAGCCGCGCCTTGCCGAACATCGATCCCAGGAAGATGGTCGGGCTGACGGCGCCTTGTCCGAGATAGCCGAGCGGCCGCGCCGCTCCGGTATAGGCTTTCTCGGGCCGCACCGGCACCGGATCGAGGCCGGGCCGCATGTCGCCGACCGGACGCACCCGGTAGGCGACCAATTCGCCATCCGGCCTGATTTCGACGCTGTCGCGGCGCCGCCGCACCGTAAGATCGCGCCAGAATGTCTTCTGCACCGGCCAGACGCCGGTATCCTGCGGAATCCAGTCCTTGTTGCGTTGCCCCCGGAAAGGCACCCAGGAAGCCAGACAGCGTTCCTCGCCGGTGCCGGGATAGATGCGGACGATCTCGAAGCCGAGACAGCCGTCGATCATTCCGTCAATATCCCAGGCAATGAAAGCGACTTCGTTGTTGGTCGCTGCACGCACGCTGACAACATCCGACACGGAAATAGTCTCCCTCAGGACGGTTTGTATTCAATGTACTTGCTCAATATGACGTGATCGCAACGTGACATGTTTCACAGTTCGGGCACAGATCTGGATTCGCCCTGGTGCGTCCGGCTGGCGAACGTCCATGTCGCTTCCCTCGTCCTAGTGGTCGCCGCCTCCGCAATGGCGGGACGGCGGTCGGTCCATTATGCCGCCGCACCATCGCAGCGTACGAGGACTATCATGACCGCCGCCCTTCATCCCGCCGAACCGGCATTGGCAAACGACCGCGCCCGTCGCGGCGGCCGCGCGGGCAAGCGCGCCGGCGCAGCGGCGGCATTCGAGCAGCCGCCTTTCCGTCAGCTGAAAATCCCGCTGACGCCGACCAGGCTGGTCTCCGACGACGAACTGGAATCGATCCACCTCGCCTCGCTGCGCGTTCTCAGGGAAATCGGCGTCGACGTGCTGCACGACGAGGCAAGGCGCATCATGAAGGCGCATGGCGCAGATGTCCGCGAAGGCAGTGAGCGGGTGCGCTTCGACAGCGACATGATCCTCGAGCTGGTTTCGCACTGCCCGTCGGAATTCACCATCCATGCCCGCAATCCGGCGCACAATGTCCGCTTCGGCGGCGACAACCTGATCATCTCGATGATGGCGTCGGCGCCCAATTGTTCCGACATCGACCGCGGCCGCCGCCCCGGCAACCAGCAGGACTACCGCAACTTCCTCAAGCTTGCGCAGATGCACAACATCCTGAACTGCACCGGCGGCTATCCGGTCGAGCCGATCGATATCCATCCCTCCGTCCGGCACCTCGAATGCATCCGTGATCTCAGCGTGCTCACCGACAAGGTGTTCCACATCTATTCGCTCGGCAAGGAGCGCAATGTCGACGGCATCGAGATCACCAGGATCGCGCGCGGCATCAGCGACGAACAGCTTCTCGAACAGCCGTCGGTGTTCACCATCATCAACACCAATTCGCCGCTCAAGCTCGACGTGCCGATGATGGAAGGCATCATCCAGATGTCGAGCAAGGGCCAGGTCGTCATCGTGACGCCGTTCACCCTGTCGGGCGCCATGGCGCCGGTGACCATCGCCGGTGCGCTGGTGCAGCAGAATGCCGAGGCACTGTCCGGCATTGCCTTCGCCCAGATGGTGCGCAAGGGCGCGCCCGTCGGCTATGGCGGCTTCACCTCCAACGTCGACATGAAGTCCGGCGCGCCGGCCTTCGGCACACCGGAATACATGAAGGCGCAATTGGTCGGCGGCCAGCTCGCTCGCCGCTACAACATCCCCTACCGCACCTCCAACACCTGCGCCGCCAACACGGTCGACGCACAGGCCGCCTATGAAAGCGTGTTCTCGCTGTGGGGCGCCATCCAGGGCGGCGGCAATCTGATGATGCATGCGGCCGGCTGGCTGGAAGGCGGCCTGCGCTGCTCCTATGAGAAGACCATCCTGGACATCGATCTGCTGCAGATGGTGGCGGAGTTCCTGACCCCGCTCGACCTCTCCGAGGAGGCCCTCGGCTTCGACGCCATCCAGTCCGTCGGTCCGGGCGGCCATTTCTTCGGCACCCAGCATACCCAGGACCGCTACAAGACCGCATTCTATTCGCCTATCATCTCCGACTGGCGCAATTTCGAGACCTGGGCGGAAGCCGGATCGCCGACAGCTATCGAAAAAGCCAATCGGGTGTGGAAGGAGCGGCTGGCCTCCTATGAAGAGCCCTACATGGACTCGGCTATCCGCGAGGAGCTCGACGCCTTCGTCGACAAACGTCGGTCCGAAGGCGGCGCGCCGACTGATTTTTGATCATCTGTATTGGTTGATGAACAGGCGACTCCCACTCCGTCGAGCTTCGCTCGACACCTCTCCCCCGATCGACGGGGTAGAGGAAAGGCGCGAGATTATTCCAGCCAGCGCCCTTCCTCGCTTTGCTTTCACGCCCCGCCCACTCGATTCAATCTCTTCAAAAACGGAACTATCTTCATGAAATCTCATGCAAAAGCGGTTGTCATCGGTGGCGGTGTCGTCGGCTGCTCGGTGCTTTACCATCTGGCCAAGGCCGGCTGGACCGACATCATGCTGATCGAGCGTTCGGAGCTCACCTCCGGTTCGTCCTGGCATGCGGCGGGCGGCTTCCATACCCTCAATGGCGATCCCAATGTCGCCAAGCTGCAGGCCTATACGGTGCAGCTTTACAGGGAGATCGAAGAGCTTTCCGGCCAGTCCTGCTCGCTGCACCTGACCGGCGGCGTGATGATGGCCGACTCGCCGGAGCGCATGGACTTCCTGCGCCTTGCTCACGCCAAAGGCCGCTATCTCGGCATGGACACCGAGCTGATCACGCCGTCAGAGGCCAAGGCGATGTTCCCACTGATGGACGAGACCAATTTCGTCGGCGCCATGTGGGATCCGGTCGAAGGCCATCTCGATCCTTCCGGCACCACCCACGCCTACGCCAAGGCGGCCAGGAAGCTCGGCGCCGAAATCGTGCTGCGCAACCGCGTCGTCGAGCTGACGCAGGAGGTCGACGGCACCTGGAACGTCGTGACCGAGCAAGGCACGGTCAAGGCCGAGCATGTCGTCAACTGCGGCGGCCTGTGGGCGCGCGAGATCGGCCGCATGGTCGGCGTCGAGCTGCCGCTGCTGGCCATGGAGCATATGTACCTGTTGACCGAGCCGATGCCGGAGGTCGAGGAATTCAACAAGTCGACCGGCCGCGAGATGATCGGCGTGATGGACTTCAAGGGCGAGATCTACACCCGCCAGGAACGCAACGGCATCCTGCTCGGCACCTATGAAAAAGCCTGCAAGCCGTGGTCTCCGGTCAACACGCCGTGGGATTTCGGCCATGAATTGCTGCAGCCCGACATCGACCGCATCGCGCCGTCGCTGGAAATCGGCTTCAAGCATTTTCCCGGCATCGAGAAGGCCGGCATCAAGCAGATCATCAACGGTCCCTTCACCTTCGCGCTCGACGGCAATCCGCTGGTCGGCCCGGTGCAGGGCCTGACCAATTTCTGGTGCGCCTGCGCCGTCATGGCCGGTTTCTCACAAGGCGGCGGCGTCGGGTTGGCATTGTCGAACTGGATGGTCCATGGCGATCCCGGCTTCGACGTCTGGGGCATGGACGTCGCGCGCTTCGGCGAATGGGCGACGCTGCGCTACACCAATGCTAAGGTCCGCGAAAACTATTCGCGCCGTTTTTCCATCCGCTTTCCCAACGAGGAACTGCCGGCGGCACGCCCGGCCCAGACCACCCCGCTTTACGACACGATGCTGGCCAACAACGCCGTCATGGGCGACAGCTGGGGCCTCGAAACCCCGCTCTGGTTCGCCCCGAAAGGCACCGAGCCGAAGGACATCGTTTCGTTCCATCGCTCCAACGATTTCGGGCCGATTGGCGAGGAAGTGCGCGCCACCCGCGAGAAGGTCGGCGTCACCGAGATCGCCAACTTCGCCAAATACGAAGTCTCCGGGCCGGGATCGGAAGACTTCCTCAACCGGCTGATGACCAACCGCATGCCGAAGACCGGCCGCATTGTGCTGACCCCGATGCTGAACGAGTTCGGCAGGCTGATCGGCGATTTCACCATCGCCAAGGCGGGCGAAGAGCGCTTCATGATCTGGAGTTCGTCGGCGGCGCAGAAGTATCACATGCGCTGGTTCGAGAAGCACCTGCCGAAGGATGGTCCAGGGGCGTCACAGGTCCGCATTCACCGCTTTGACCAGACGCTGGTCGGCTTGTCGATCGCCGGGCCGAAATCACGCGACCTGCTGCAGAAACTGGTTGACGCCGACATCTCGACCAAGGCCTTCCGCTTCATGGACTTCCGCGAGATGGCGGTCGGCGGCGCGCCCTGCATGGTCAATCGCATCACCTATACCGGTGACCTCGGCTACGAGATCTGGATGGCGCCGGCCTACCAGCGTCTCGTCTACAAGGCGATCAAGGATGCCGGCGAAGAGTTTGGCCTGGTCGATTTCGGCATGCGCGCCCTGCTCTCGATGCGCCTGGAAAAGAATTTTCCGACCTGGTTCCGCGAACTGCGCCCGATCTACGGGCCGTTCGAGGGGGCGATGGACCGCTTCGTCAAGCTGGAGAAGAACGACTTCATCGGACGCGGCGCGGCAGCCGGGGAGCAGGCAGAAGGGCCAAAACTGCGCCGTGTCTCCTTCATCGTCGATGCCGCAGACGCCGACGTGATGGGCGACGAACCAATCTGGGCCAAGGTCGGCGGCAAGGACTACGGCACGGTGGAAAAGCCGCACGGCTATGGTGCGGCGCGTTTCGATACGGACGGCAAGGAAGTGCGCGGCTCGAGCGCCGCGGAAGGCGCTTCGGCCGTGCGCGGCATCGTCGACGGCGACTGGCGCGTGGTCGGCTGGGTCACCTCCGGCGGCTATGCCCATTATATCAAGGAATCGATGGCGCAAGGCTATGTGCCGGCGGCCTTGGCCGCGGACGAGAGCGCCGGACTGTTCGAGATCGAGATCCTCGGAAGCCGGCGACCAGCCCGCATCAATGTCGAGCCGCCTTTCGACCCGAGCGGCGAGAAGATGCGGGCCTGAAAGCATTGGACCCAAAGGCCCGCCCTCGGGCCTGACCCGCGCGGCCGATTGATATCGGGAGGATAGGAAATGAGCGATCCGGGCGTCGAGCGACGGTTCGGTCGTCATCGCAGGATCGCGCCGTTCGAGCCAGACGAAGCAGGCTCAATCGATGCGTTGCGCCTGAAATCGCGGCAGAAGGCCGCTGAACTCAACCAGCATGTGCTTGGCTACGGCGCACTGGCGGAAGCCGAGTGGCACGCCGCCGGCATTGCTGCTCCCGACCTGCCCGCCATGCGCCAATACCGGCTCGACCGCATCCGCGCCGAGCTGAAGCGCCGCGGCTATGCGGGAGCCTTGCTCTACGATCCGATCAACATCCGCTATGCGACCGACTCGACCAACATGCAGCTCTGGGTCGCACACAATCCGACAAGACATTGTTTCGTTGCCACCGAAGGTCGGGTGGTGCTGTTCGACTATTTTTCCTGCGAGCACCTTTCCGACCACTCCGGCGTCGTCGACGAGGTTCGGCCGGCAGTGTCGTGGATCTATCTCTACAGCGGCGAACTCACCGAGCAAAAAGTCCGCCGCTGGGCCGCCGGGATCGCCGATCTGGTCAAGCAGCATGGCGGCGGTGTCAGTCGTATCGCCGTCGATCACATCAATCCCGAGGGCGTCGAAGCGCTCGCCCGCCTCGGCATCTCGATCGGCAATGGCGAAGCGCTGATGGAAAATGCACGCCTGATCAAATCGCCCGACGAAATCCTGGCCATGCGCCGGTCGATCGTCGCCTGCGAGGCGGCGATGGGTGAGATGGAAGCAGCATTGAGGCCAGGAATTTCCGAAAACGAACTGTGGGCCGAACTCCACCGCGGCAACATCGCGCGTGGCGGCGAGTGGGTCGAAACCCGGCTGTTGACGTCCGGCCCGCGCACCAATCCCTGGTTCCAGGAATGCTCGTCGCGAACGATCGCAGCCGGCGATCTCGTCGCTTTCGATACCGATTTGATCGGCCCTTACGGTTTCTGCGCCGACCTGTCGCGCACCTGGCTCTGCGGCGACACCGAGCCATCCAACGAGCAACGCGAGCTGTTTCGCATCGCCGCCGATCAGATCGCCCACAACATCGGCCTGATGCAGCCGGGCACATCGTTCCGCGATCTTGTCGAACGCTCGGCGGTGCCGCCCGCAGATTGTTTCCCGACGCGTTACGGCGTGCTCTATCACGGTGTCGGCCTGGCCGACGAATACCCGACGCTGCCGCATGCCATCGACTGGACCGAAGACACGCCCGACGGCGTGCTTGTGTCGGGCATGGTGCTTTGCGTCGAGAGCTATATCGGCCGGCTTGGCGGACGCGAGGGCGTCAAGATCGAAGAGCAGATCCTGATCACCGAAACCGGCAACGAGCAGCTTTCGACCTATCCGCTCGACGAGCGGCTGCTCGGCGACTGATTTTTTATGCGGTCGTCGCGACCGCCTCGCGCAGCGCCTCCACGATCTTTTCCGGTGTCGTTCTGGCAGTGATGAACGGCAGGCCCTTGCGCCGCGTTGTCCAGCCGACGACTGTGACCGCTTCCGCTGCCGGCTCGAAGCGCCGCGCATTGGCCCAGCTCTGGCAGTCGATGGCCGCGACATCGGCCTTGCCCTCGGCAATGGCGACGATCGAGGCGCGGTGGCCACCGCTTTCGCTGCGCTCGGAGAAGATGTCCAGGCTTTCGCCCAGCGCCTCCAGGTCACGCGTCGGCGCGATAATGCCCGACATGGAATCGAGGCTGTTGAAGGTAAAATGCTTGCCACGCAGGACATCGAGCGGGATGAGCGGGCTGCCGTCGGACGGTGAGCCAACCGTTGGCGCTTCACCTGCACGCATCACCAGCGCACTAGAATAGAGTTCACCCTGCCCGCCCTCGAACGCGTCGTAACGCGGCTGGCCGACCAGTTGAACATGCGTCGCCAGCCCGAGTTCCATCGGACCCCAGCAGGTCTGTGCGAACAGCAGCGCCGGATGCAGCCAGAGGCCGAAAAAATCCAACTCGTCCGGCGGCAGCGTCGCCGGATCGGGCGCCATGACCTTTCCGGCGGCGTCGCGGATGCCGCCTTCCACAGGCCGCAGATCGGCATTGACGCGAGCGATGGTCTGCGGCGCGTCGATGCCTTTTTGCCGGAAGGCATCACGCAGCCGCGCCCATTGGGCGTCGACCTCGCTCCGCATTTCAGACCAGTCGTACATCGGCAAGCCGGCAACGAAATCGCTCATGCCGGGACTTTGATCGTTACGCTGAGAAAAATTGACGAGGCCATTGACGCGCACCTGGGCATCGCTGCCGGCAATACCCAAAAATTCATTCTTTCGGCGGCTCGGCCGGTACCGGCGCACTGCCAAGCCCATTGAGGCTGCGCGCCCTGACGCGCGGCTTGAACGCCCGGCCCGGTTCCGGCGTGCGCCGCAGCACCGGGTGGACGATCGGCTCCTTGGCCTTGAATGCATATGCCTTGAGCAGCGCGAAATAGTTCGGATAGGCATAGCCATTGTTCATCCGCAGCCACTCGTCACGGCGCTCGCGAAACAGCTTCGGCAGCCGGTACCAGGCCACCGTCGGGCTCTTGTGATGAACGAAATGCAGATTGTTGTTGAGGAACAGGAACGACAGCGGCGAACGTTCGACGATCACCGTACGGCCTTCCGGATGCTCCGACCACTGATGCTCGGCGAAGGTGCGGATCGAGATCAGCGACTGGCCCAGCCACACCGGCACCAGGATGTAGAGCCATAGCGGGATGCCGAAGCCGAACTGCACGACCGGCAGCACCACGGCGAGGCCGATGGCGTGCAGCAGCCATGCCTTGCGGATCACCTTGTCGCCGGCAAGCATCTGCCTGGCATCGTCGATGAAGAAGCCGGTGCACGACAGCCACGGGCCGAGAATGAGCCGGCCGATCATGGTGTTGTTGATCTTCAGCAGGAACTTCATCGCCGGCGGCAATTCGTCATGGTGCCACAGCGCCTTGTAGTAGCTTTCAGGATCGTCAAGCGGATCGGTCAGCCGTTCGTCGGCATGATGGCGCAGATGAATGGTCTTGAACCGCCGGAACGGCCAGACGAGACCAATCGGCAGGAAGACGAAAGATTCGTTGAGCTGCGCATGGCGGGTTGGATGGCCGTGCAGGACTTCGTGCGCCAGCGAGGATTGCAGCGCCGCCATCAAGGCCAGGACGATGAGCGCCAGCAGCGGATAGGACGGCCACAGGAACAGGCCGGCTGCGAGCCAGGTGCCGTGACAGAAAAACGCGAGGAAGACGGTCGGCCATTCGATGGCCGGTGCATTGCGTCGTCTGCTATTCCTGCTTGTCATCGATCGACCACTGCCCTTCCAGTCGCCGGAACCGTTTTGATTCCTGACAGCATTGTGTCAGGAGCGTCGTGATGCTGCAACGCGACAAAGCGCACAAAATGTTGCAATTGCGCATTTTCAGCCGCATGTGTTATCTATTGTAAACAGGCTTGAGGATTCATTTACGCCAAAGGTGCTATGTTGGCGGGTTCGGCGAATTTTTTTTCTCCCAATGGCTGGAATGACGATATGGATAAACGCGACCTGTCGACGGTGTTTCGGGAGCGCCTGAAAATGCTCCTGACACGGTCGGATCTGAACCAGTCCACTTTCGCGACTGCGGTAGGCATCGACCGCTCGGCGCTTTCGCAGCTGCTGTCCGGCGCCTCGACACGCCTTCCCCGCGCCGAAACGCTGCTCAACATCGCCGCCGAATTCAAAGTGTCGCTCGACTGGCTGCTCGGTCTCAGCCAGGACGAAGGCCTCACCGGTGAAATCCGCGAGAGCCTGGAGATCGAGGAAGCGCCTGACGGCTTCGACCGCACGCTGCTGGCCAAGTGGCATGCCGAGGCCGCCGGCACGAAAATCCGTTACGTGCCGGCCGGCATTCCCGATCTTCTGCGCACCGAAGCGCTCGTCGATTACGAGGCCGGTATCACCAACAAGAGCCGTGAGGCCCAGGCCGGCGAGACGCAGTACCGCATCGACTACAACCGGCGGCCGGAAACCGACATGGAAGTCTGCATGCCGCGCCACACGCTGGAGATCTTTGCGCGCGGCCTGGGCGTCTGGGACCGTTTCCCTGAGGCCGCCCGCCACCAGCAGCTTCTACACATGGCGACGCTGCTCGACGACCTTTATCCCACCTTCCGCCTGTTTCTCTATGACGGGCGGATGCGGTATTCGATCCCCTACACCATCTTCGGGCCCTATCGCGCCGCCATCTACGTCGGCGACATGTATCTGGTGCTGAACGCGACCCAGCCGGTCCGCACGCTGACCAGCCATTTCGACAATCTGATCCGCGCCGCCGATATCAATGCGCACGAAGCAGCCAGCTTCACGCAAAGGCTGGCGGAAATGCGATTTTGACGGCTTGCGTCCTGCACCAACATTGACGCCATATAAAGATTTCTTTATATCCTTATCTCGACAAAGAATCCCGGAAGGCGTAATTTCCAATGACCAATCCAATTGACGCTTTGCTTGCCGAAAAGGGCGTTCTGCTCGCCGATGGCGCCACCGGCACCAATCTGTTCGCCATGGGGCTGGAGGCCGGCGAGGCTCCAGAGTTGCTGAACGAGACGGCGCCGGACATCATCACCAGTCTGCACCAGAACTTCGTCGAGGCCGGCGCCGACATCATCCTGACGAACTCCTTCGGCGGCACCCGCCACCGGCTGAAGCTGCACCATGCGCAAGACCGCGTGCATGCGCTGAACCAGCGCGCCGCCGAGATCGCCCGCGCCGTCGCCGATAAAGCCGGCCGCAAGGTCATCGTCGCCGGCTCGGTCGGCCCGACCGGCGAGTTGCTGGTGCCGCTCGGCGCCATGACTTATGACGAGGCGGTCGAGGCGTTTGCCGAGCAGATCGAGGGCCTGAAGGCCGGCGGCGCCGAAGTCGCCTGGATCGAGACCATGTCGGCGCCGGACGAAATCCGCGCCGCAGCCGAAGCCGCGATCCGCGTCGGCCTGCCCTATACCTACACCGGCTCCTTCGACACCGCCGGCCGCACTATGATGGGGCTGTTGCCGCAGGACATCCACGGCGTCGCCGATGGCTTGTCGCAGGCGCCGCTCGGTGTCGGCGCCAATTGCGGCGTCGGCGCCTCCGACATCCTCGCCTCACTGCTCGACATGACCGAGGCGAAGCCGGAGGCGACGGTGATCGTCAAGGGCAATTGCGGCATTCCGGAATTTCGCGGCGCCGAGATCCACTATTCCGGCACGCCCGAGCTGATGGCCGACTATGTCAGGCTGGCCGTCGATGCCGGCGCAAAGATCGTCGGTGGCTGCTGCGGCACCTCGTTCGCCCACCTCGCCGCCATGCGCAAGGCACTCGATGCGCACACAAGGTCGGATCGCCCGTCCGTCGAAAAAATCGTCGAGCGCATCGGCCCGATGCGCAACAAGCAGGCGACGGTCAACACCGTCGAGACCAGCGAAGCCCGCCGCGAGCGCCGGCGCAGCCGCGCCTGACGCAATTGAAAAAGGCCGGCAAGGTTTTCCCTGCCGGCCTGCCTCACCGCCCATCGGTCGGTTTTCCGTATCAGAACGATCCCATCTGGGAAAACCGGCCGTCACACCCACTACCTGTTGCCGCCGAGCGCCGAGGCAAGGCGCACCAGCGAGAGGAACTCGGAGCGGTAGCCAAACGGATCGGCTCCACGGGCGGCAGTGGCAATCTCGATGATCTTGTCGTAGCCGAACTTCGCGGTCGCATCCTCGTCGCGCAGCTTCTGGCCAAAAGCTGCGACGGCAACGGAGAAGCGCTGGTCGGTGCTGGCCCGGTCGAAATCAGCAACTTCGTTGGCGGATGTCACCGGCGTGGTGATCAGCTTCGAGGCATCCTCGTTCGGCAGCTTGTAGCGGATCTTGACGAAGGCATATTCGTCGGCATTGGCGACGCCGCCATTGCTCACGGACGCCTGGCCGTAGCGCAGCGGATCGATCTTCTCGCCGCCGCTGTCCTTCGGCGTGATCTCGTAGATCGCGGTAACCGAATGCCCCGAACCGATCTCGCCGGCGTCGATGCGATCGTTGTTGAAATCCTCGCGGTTCAAGGCGCGGGTTTCGTAGCCGATCAGCCGGTATTCCGAGACTTTTTGCGGGTTGAACTCGACCTGGATCTTCACGTCCTTGGCGATGGTGAACAGCGTCGAGGACGCATCCTCGACCAGCACCTTCTCCGCCTCGGCCAAAGTGTCGATATAGGCGGCGGTGCCGTTGCCGTTCTGGGCGATGGCCTGCATCATCTGATCGTTCAGGTTGCCGCGGCCGAAACCGAACACCGACAGGAACACCCCGGTCTTGCGCTCCTTTTCGATCAACCGCTTCAGATCGTCGTCGTCGGTCTGGCCGACATTGAAGTCGCCGTCCGTCGCCAGCATCACGCGATTGATGCCGTCGTTGACGAAGGATTTCTGCGCCAGCCGATAGGCTTCCTTGATACCCGCCTCGCCGGCCGTGCTGCCGCCGGGCGCCAACGTGTCGATGGCATTGAGGATCTTGTCCTTCTCCGAAACCTTCGTCGGCTCCAGCACAGTGCCGGCATCGCCCGCATAGGTGACGATCGAGACGGTGTCGTCGGGCTTCAATTTGTTGACCAGAAGCCGGAAGGCGGACTGCAGGAGCGGCAGCTTGTCCTGCTCGTTCATCGAGCCCGACACGTCGATCAGGAAGACCAGATTGGCCTTGGGCTGCTCGGCCGGCTTGGCGTCGAAACCCTTGATGGCGACATGCATCAGCCTGGTGTGCTCGTTCCACGGCGTCGGCATGACGCTGACGGTCGAGTTGAACGGCGTCGAGGCAACGTCCGGACCTTTCCAGTGATAGGGGAAGTAGTTGATCATCTCCTCGACGCGGACCGTGTCGGCCTGCGGCAAAGCACCTTCCCTGAGCGAGCGCCGCACGAAGGAATAGGAGGCCGTGTCGACATCGATCGAGAAGGTCGACACCGGGTCTTCGAGCGCTGCACGCACCGGATTGGTCCTAAAATCCCCGACGCGGTCGCGGTTTTGCTCCGGCAGCATCTGGTCGGCCGGCATGGCCTGCGGCTGTACCATCAGCTTGGATTCGGCGCCTGGCATGCGGCCAGCCCGCGTGGCTCCGTCGGCTTTCGGAGGAGATATAGACATCATCACTCTGCCAGACGGCGCAGCTCCACCATCCTGTGCGAACTCACCTTTCGGCGCAGGTGCCGGCGTGGGCGCCACATTGCGGGCCAGAGCGTCCTGCTGCGCCAAGCCGCCGGCAGCCGATTGTGGCTTCGGCGGCGATGCCGGCGCGACAAGCGCCTCGGCTGCGACGCGGTTTTCGGCGTCGGCATCGGCTTTCTTCGTAGCCGCTGGTTTATCGGCCAGCGTTTCGGTGATCTTCTCGTCCCCACCGGAATAGAACGGCTGCTCCTGCAGCATATAGATGGTGGCGTATCCGGCGATCGGCAGGGCGACGAGCCCGGCAATGGCCGGCGTGGCGAAGAGTTTCTTTTGCATGATTTCGCTCCAGAGCTTTTGTGCTCGCTCTGTGAGACGAACCCCTTTCGCCGATCCTTGGGCGGCAGGTGAAGTTTTTTCGCCCATGTCGTAGGCACGCATGGCCGCCCCTAAGGCACGCCCCTTCGCGTCGTTGCCGGGTGCCGGTGCTGCGATGTCGCGCAGCCTGTTGAGTTGGTTGTCGTCGACCATGATCACACTTCCCCGGCTGAAAGCATGAGCGCCTTCAACCGTTTTTTCGCTTCATGGATGTGCCAGGAAACCGTCGTCTCCGAGATGCCCATCGCCTCGGAAGCGAGTGCGTGGCTCAGCCCTTCGCCATAGACGAGCAGCACTGCATCGCGCTGCTTGTCCGGCAGCATCCGCACCGCCGCCCAAAGCGCCTCGGCTGGATCTTCGGGCTCGGCCGGGGCCTCTCCCGAGATCAGCTCGTAAGCCCCGTAGGCTTCGGTCTTGATCGCCTCGCGGACGCTCTTGCGCATCATGTCGCGTGCCGCATTCAGCGTCATGGTGTAGAGCCAGGTGGTGAAGGCGCCGCTGCCATGATAGTCGCGGATCGCCCGGCCGAGCCGGACGCAGACTTCCTGGGCGATATCCTCGGCATCGGCCTTTTTCCCGCACCAGCGATAGGCGGCGCGATAGAGGAAGTCATAGTGCCTTTCGAGCAATTTGCCGAAAGCCCCCCTGTCACCGCCCTTCGCACGACCGATCAGCTCGGCGTCGGAGGCTTCGCTTTCATCCAGCATCATCGCCATCATTTGCCTGTTGGACGAAGGCTAATGGCGATTCCTTGGGATGATGGAAGGATTTTTTTGCAGGGCGGTCAGATGACCACCAGCGGGCTATCGGGGTCGCAATGCGGTGTTCAAGTTTCGTGCGGCATTCGGCGACGCTACAGGCCCGCGAACGCGACCATGTGGAAGGCTTGAACCTGTGGCGGATAGCGATAGGCCGCGCCGTAGGGGCAGGCGTTGCGGTCGAGACAACCGCCGGTTCGGCAAGCCGCGCCGTTGTGCCCACGCACATGCGCCAGACATGTTCCATGCGCGAAACCATCCGCAGAATAAGCGTCGACCGGACAGGATTTCAGGCAAGGTTTGTCGACACATGCATCGCAAAGGTGAACCACTTCGCGAGTTTCCCCAAACGCAATCTCGTCCTCGAACAGCAGCGCGCCGCGATAGGCGTGCCAGAGCCCGTATTGCGGATGCATGAGGATGCCGAGCGGCGACGGTTTCAGACCCTCCGCCTGCATCGCCCATTGCTGGAACGGCAGATACGGTCTGTCGGACGGCGACACGGCGCGCGCGCCGAATGTCTTCGCCACTGCGCCGATCACTTCGCGCGACCATGCATCGAGCGGATCGGCAACAGTTTGCGATTGGCCTTCCCGCCAGCGCAGAAAATGCGGCCACGGCGCCGCGCCCGCCTGCCCCACCAGCAGGACGGATCTGGCGGCAGCGCCGGAGAGACCGGAGGGTGTTTCCTCACCGCCTGCAAAATTGAAGCCGCCGCGCAGGATGAGGCCGTGGGCGGAAAACGCCGCCGCTATATCTTCGACCATGCTGCGCTCAAGGATCATCCCTTCCTGTCCGGCTCGGAGAAGGCGCTCCGCCAGACTTCCTTGTGGATGATGTTGGCGACTTTAGCCCCGCCTGACTCGGGCTCCTTTCAAGTGAAGGCGTCGGCCATCGACGCCTTCTTGCTGGCGATGAAGTCCTTCAGCCCGTCGTCGATGCCCTGATCGAGATGCGGCGCCTCGTAGCTTTCCAGCCAGCGGCGGGCGAGTTCGTTGGCGCGCTGCGGTGCCGACTTTTCGCCTTCGGCCAGCCACTGCTCGTAGGAATTGTTGTCGGCGATGCTGGAACGGTAGAAGGCGGTCTGGAAATTGGCCTGGGTGTGGTCACAGCCGAGATAGTGGCTGCCCGGGCCGACCTGGCGGATGGCATCCATCGCCTGGCCGTTCTCCGACAGGTCGACGCCTTCGGAGAACTTCTGGGTCATGCCGAGCTGGTCGATGTCCATCATGAACTTTTCGTAGCAGGAAGCGAGCCCGCCCTCGAGCCAGCCGGCCGAGTGCAGCACGAAATTGGTGCCGGCGAGGATCGTCGAGTTCAGAGTGTTGGCGCTCTCATAGGCCGCCTGCGCGTCCGGGATTTTGGAGGCGCAGAGCGAACCGCCGGTGCGGAACGGCAGGCCAAGCCGGCGCGCGAGCTGCGCCGCGCCATAGGAAACCAGTGACGGCTCCGGCGTGCCGAAGGTCGGCGCGCCAGACTGCATCGAGATCGACGAGGCGAAGGTGCCGAACAGCACCGGTGCGCCCGGCCGGATCAGCTGCGTGAACGACGCGCCAGCCAGCACTTCGGCCAGGACCTGGGTCAGCGTGCCAGCGACCGTCACCGGGCTCATTGCGCCGGCGAGGATGAACGGCGTGACGATACAGGCCTGGTTGTGGCGCGAATAGACTTTCAGCGCCCCCAGCATGGTCTCGTCGAACACCATCGGCGAATTGGCGTTGATCAGGCTGGTCAGCACCGTGTTGTTCTCGACGAAATCGTCGCCGAACACGATCTTGGCCATCGCCACCGTGTCTTCGGCGCGCTCCGGCGCGGTGACCGAGCCCATGAACGGCTTGTCCGAATATTTGATGTGGCTGTAGATCATGTCGAGATGGCGCTTGTTGACCGGCACGTCGACCGGCTCGCACACCGTGCCGCCCGAATGGTGGATCGATGGCGCCATATAGGCGAGCTTCACGAAATTCCGGAAATCCTCGATCGTCGCATAGCGCCTGACGCCGTCGAGGTCGCGCACGAAGGGCGGGCCGTAGACCGGTGCGAAGACCGTGGCGTTGCCGCCGATCTGCACCGAACGTTCGGCATTGCGGGCATGCTGGGTATAGACGGACGGCGCGGTCTTCAAAAGTGAGCGGCAGAGCCCCTTCGGGAAGTGCACGCGCTCGCCCTTGACGTCGGCGCCGGCCTCTTTCCACAGCTGCAGCGCCTCGGCGTCGTCGCGAAAGATGATGCCGATCTCCTCGAGCACCGTGTCGGTGTTCTTCTCGATCAGCGCCAGCCCTTCCTCGTCCAGCACCTCATAGACGTTGATCTTGCGCTTGATGTAGGTGAGCTGGGTGCCGGGGCCGCCACCCGACCGCGCCGCCCGCCGGGCAGCGGCACCACCACTGGCGGCGCGCCCGCGCCGCGCGTTTGACGCTTCCTGGTCGACCGGCGCGTTCTCACTCATGATCGTTCTTCCCTGACTTTTGTTCTGGCACAATTATTACGGCCGCATATCGCGGTTTCTGGCCGGATCGTAGTCATGCACCCTATTCGAAACGGCCCGCCAGCGCCAACGCCTGTCGCAAAATCGACAAGAATTCCAATAGATTTGCAGTCGCTTTCCTTTTGCGGGAAGTCGCAAATCAGCTATGGACGCAAGCCTGTAGCGGGTTAGGTATTGACGTGATATTTGAGGCCCCGCAATTGCATCTGTGCGGCAAGGAGCTGGATTAAAAATGGCCGACGACGAGATCATCCTTTCCGAGCTTTCCGACGACGAACTCGTGCAGCAGATGCACGATGACCTTTATGACGGGCTGAAGGAAGAGATC
>NZ_JBVVQT010000022.1:0-109558 GCF_055811595.1 Mesorhizobium sp. WSM4814 | reverse complement strand
CGCTCTTCCTCGCATTCCCCGGTCCGCTGTTTCTGCACGAGCGAGCCAGCTTCTGGTCGCACGCCGCCGCAGAAAAAGTGCGTCGCGATCTGATCGATCTTGGATTGCGGATCGGCCAGCGGCTGGAGACATCCGGCAACGCCCAGGAAGCGCGCTCGATCTATTTGAGGGCGTTGGACCTCTATCCGGATGCCGGCCCCGTCTGCAAGGCGCTGATCAGGGAGCAGCTGTCGCGCGGTGATTTCGAAGGCGCGGTCGACGACTATGCACGCTACGAACGGGCGCTGCGCGCTGCCGGCGAAGCGGCGCCTGCTGCGGAAATACGCGCCTTGGTCGAACCCTATCTTGTGCGGCACACGCGCTGAAGACCGTGTCATGCGCTGCCTGGCGAAACACCGGGCTATCGCCGGTCTGGCAGCCCCCTCAATCTCCGAGCAGGGTGTTTGCTAAGGGCTGCCAGGTTCAGAACGAGGCCAGCGATCGCGTCCATCCTCTCGCTGCGCGTCAGCCCGGCCTGGATAGCACGAGGTGATGGAGCCGAGGGAAATGACAGGTCGCGAGGCAGGACAGCGCTGTCATGCATAACAATGACTTAAAGCGCCTCGCATGAATCCATTCAGCCGCGACGCGCTTTCGACTGCGGCACACGGATCGTTTGTTCAGCCAGGTCGCGCTGCACGCACCCAATCGAGTCGTGCGGCGGGGACAAGGCCGTAATTGTAAAAATTGATACCGTCGACGTCCGGCGCCACCGCCGGCTTCACCTTGGCGGCGAGAATTTCGGGGCCTGCCATTTCCGGATAAAAGAGCCGGTAGCCGGCGCCGAGGAATTTCTCTGCCCCGAGCGCGGTGCGGCCAGCCGCCATAAGGCCCGTCACGTCGCCGGCCTGCATGTCGTAGGCACAAAGGATCGCCCCGTCGCAAACCTTGCCGAGCGCTGCCAGATCGCAGCCGCCGAGCCAGCCGTCTCGCAGGTCGATGACGAGGACACGGGTCCCCGGATCGGCAACCTCGCGCAGTTCGGCGACAAGACTGGTCACCGGCTCGAACCGCCACAACAGATAGGCGTGGAGATGCGGCCAGGGCAAAAAGGTGTCGAGGCCACTTGCGGGAAATTCTGGAAAGCGCCGTTCAGGCACCGCGCGCTCGCACGCCTCGGCAATCCACTGCTTGACGAGGTCACGCGCCGCCTGGCCTTCGATGCCGGCACAAGCGGCGCGGGCGAGGCAGGACGGACAGAAGCACAGCGACAGAAGAAAGTCGTCTTCCGGCGTCAGCCCGACGCCATCTTTCTCATGATGGTATTCATGGGCAAAGCCCATGAAGGACGGGCTTTCAAGTTCGATTCTGTCCGGCTTATAAGTGTGCGTAACGTCGGCGACGAGCGCGCGGATATAAGCGCGCGCATCCGGATGCGACGGGCACAGATTGTAATAATTGGGATCGCCAAAGGCGTTGCGGGTGACGGCCTGCGGATAAAGCATGCCGAGGCGGGTATTGTGCAGGCAGACCGTCCAGCACGACACCTGGAGGCCGCCTGCCTCGCGCTGTTGGATAAGTTCGGCCAGAACGTCGCCACCTTCCGTGATCATTTCGGCCACCTTCGGCTGGATCACGAGATCGGCCCATCGGGCGGCGGTTGGCTTGAAGTAGATCGTGCCGTCCTCCGGGAAATAGGCTTTGCGGCGTGGGCTGCGCGGCTGCAGGAAGCGACCGGCATGATAGGAGGTCGCGAGACTGATCATGTTGAGCCTGGCGCGCTCGACGAGATCGCGTTCGACTGTCTCCAAGCCCAGATCCTGGACATCCCAGGGGTAGGTCCACATCGAAAGCTGCATGAAATATCCTCAGTTTTCTGCAATGGCGCCGTGAGCAAACGCCGGTTGGTTTCCCTGTCAGCCTTCCACCGGTTCGGCGATCTGCAAAAGGCAATCTCCTGCCTCGCACATCGTGTGCAGCCGGCGCGAAAGTACGATACCGCTTTCGGCGAAATGCAGGGCCTCCTCGGCCAGATCGAGCCGCTCGAGGTCGTGATACCAGCCGGCCAATTGTCCGGCGCTCACGCCGTCGCCGAGCCTGACGGCGGGTTCGAACCAGCCGCGGCGGGTGGCGTAGAGGCCCTGACTGTGCCGGGAAAGCGAGAGCAATCGCGTCGGCGCCGAAGGCTTCGACTCCGGCGCGAGAACCGGCGCCTCGACCACGCCGGTGGCGACCATCAGACTGTCGATCGCGCGAGCGGTAATCGCCATCGTCTCGACTGTGGCAGTGCCGCCGCCGCCGAACTCGCCGCTGACGCCGATGGCACCGGCCCGGCGGGCTGCGCCCATCGAGGTTGGCGAGGCCTGACCATTGTTGGCCACGAACCCGTACGGCATGCCGAGCGCCCGCATCAGCTCCACCCCGCGCCCATGCCTATCGGGATCGGTATTGCGCTCGATGAGCGCCGTGGGAAGATGCTCCATCGAGGTGCCGCCCGAATGAATATCGAAGATGACGTCGTGGCGGGGAAACAGTTCCGTCTCCAGGAAATTGGCAAGCCGGCTTGTCGGCGCGCCCGACGGATCGCCGGGAAAGGCGCGGTTGAGATTGCCGCCATCGAGCGGCGAACAGCGTTTGGCGGCCATGACCGCCGGTGCGTTCGCCATCGGCAGGACGGTGACGCGGCCCTTGAGCCGCTTGGGATCGAGCCGGCGGATCAGCTTTGCCAGCGACAGCTCGCCCTCATATTCGTCACCGTGATTGCCGGCCATCAGAAGCAGCGACGGGCCTTCACCGTTGCGTATGAGGCAGATCGGGACCTTGACCTGGAAATAGGGCGAACGGTCTATCGAGAACGGAATGCTGAGATAACCTGATGTCTTGCCGTCCCGGTCGAAGTCGAGCGTATGGGTGAGGCCGGTGTGCATGGCGGCAACTCAGGCGGCGGCGATCGCGGTGACCTCGATGCGGAGGTCGGGATCGGCGAGACGCGCCTCGACGCAGGCCCGCGCCGGCAGGCGTTGAGGATCCACCCAGGCATCGTAGACGCTGTTCATGGCTTCGAAGTCGCCGATCTGCGGCAGGAAGACGTTGACCGCCACAAGCTTTGACTTGCTGCTGCCGGCCTCGACCAAAAGCGCCTCGATCTTTGAGAGCACATCGCTGGTCTGGTCTTCGATGCCGGCCTTGCGATTGTCGGCTACCTGGCCTGCGATGTGGACGAGGCCGCCATAGACGACCGCCTGCGACATGCGGGAGCCGGACTGGAAATACTTGATCATATCGGATCCTTTCGAGGTTTCTTTGGGGCCGCCGCAAGCTCCGGTCAGCCGAAATAGGTGGGAAAGGCGTGGCGGACATGCCCGGCCGCGTCGACGCCGAAGATCACGCGATAGCGATCGAGGCAGGTGCAGGGATGGGAGATGCCGAATTCAACGACGTCGCCAACGGCAATGTCGTCGCCCTGCGCGATTGTCAGGAAGGCGTGCTGGTCGTTGAGCTTGAAGACCTCGGCGCGTGGTATCGGCAGCGGCTTCCCGGCCCGGAAGACCGCGAGCACCATCGGAAAGCCCTGATCGAACGACACGTCGCGCATGCCCATGCCGCATATCGCAAGGCCGGCCTCCGGCCGCGACAGCACCTCGGCCCACAGGCGCAAAGCCGGACGAAACGAATTTCGTGCGGAAGCACCGACGCCGCCGACCGCAAAACCCTTGCGGGCATCGAGTGCAACAAGCGAGCGGTCATAGATGCCATGGTCGTGGAAGAAGATGGCGCCGCTGCGCAACACCAGCGTCGCATTGCTGTCCCTGGAAACGGTGGGCGAAAGTGCTGCGACCACTTTGTCGAAGAACACAGAGCCGCCGGCCGTGACGACCAGCGGCACGTCGCCGCCGACGCGGGCGCGCAGCCGCAGGAACATGTCGGCGGTCATCGCCAGCAGAGCCGAGATCGCCGCATCAGTGCGGCCAGGATCGGGTTGCGCCGCGGCACCTTCGTAGGTTGCGACGCCGGCGATCAGCAGCCGTCCGCCGGCCGCATCAACTGCATCGGCGATCGCCTCGGCTTGCGTCGTGGTCCGCGCGCCTGCCCTCCCCGCACCGAGGTCGACGATCACGCGCAACGGCGGCAGCGTCGCATTGGCCCGCCAGGCTTCGGCAAGCGCATTCACGGCGGCGATCGAGTCGGCGAAGACGAAGAGCTCGACGCCTGGCCAGGCGCCAACCAGCGCCGCGAGCCGGTTCGCACCGCCTGATCCACCAACCTCGTTGGCGATGATCAGCCGTGTGAGGCCGGCCCTGAGCATCACTGCGGCCTGCCTAATATCCGCGACGGTCGTGCTCCATGCTCCGGCTTCTACCAACGATCGAGCAAGGTCTGGCGCCATCGGGGTTTTGGCATGCGGCGCGATCATCGCGCCCTGTTCGCGCGCGTAGCGCAGAAACAGATCACTATTGGCGATGAAGGCCTCCTCGTCGAGGGTCAACACCGGCAACGACATGCGCCCGTCAGCCGGATGCCAGCGCTCAGATGCGACAAGGCTGCTGTCCAGCCCGAAGGTGCCGGGCGGCACGCCGCGGATGCGATCGTCGAGCAGGAAATTTTCAGGGGTCGCGAGCGACAGTACGGGTGAGTTTTCGGTCATCCGATGCTAGTCCTTTCGCCTTCGCAGGATGAAGTCCGGTTCGATTTCCGATGCCGGCCACAGCATGAGAGAGATGCGTGCCAAAGCCTTACTCCGGACCGATCATCGATGCCCACCATCATCTTTGGGATCTCGGCCTCGGCCGCCATCCCTGGCTCGCCACAACGGCTGGCGAACGCGGCGGCCTGGGCGAGCTGGGCCCCTTGCGGCGAAACTATCTTCCTGAGGACTATTTGCGCGACGCCAGCCGGCACAATGTCGTCGCCGCCGTCCATGTCGAGGCCGGTTGGGCCGGGGATGACTGCGTCGGCGAAACGCGATGGCTTGAAACGCTCGGCAAGTCGCGGGGCGTGGCCGCCCGCTACGTCGTTCACGTTCCGCTTGCGAACCGCCAAGCCCCGGCGCTGGTCGAGGCGCAGGCGGCATTCGACCGTGTCGTCGGCGTGCGCGACATACTGAGCTGGGATCCCGATCCCGCCCGCCGTTTCGCTGCCCGTGATGACATCATGGACGACCCAGCCTGGCGCGCCGGCCTGGCGCTGCTTGCCGGCCACCGGCTGGTTTTCGACCTGATGGTGTTTCCGCGCCAGCTCGCCGGTGCAGCGCGCCTTGCAGCGGCCTATCCGAACCAGCAGTTCGTTCTCAACCACTGCGGCAGCCCGATCGATCGCGACGCCGACGGAATGCGGGCGTGGCGCGAAGGGGTTCGGCGTTTGTCCCAGTGTGACAACGTCGCCATCAAGATATCGGATCTGGTCGCCTACGATCATGACTGGACGCTCGACAGCCTGAAGCCGGTTGTCATGCATTGCATCGACTGTTTCGGCACGCGGCGCGCGATGTTCGGCAGTGACTTCCCGGTGGCCGGTCTGCACGCGTCGTTCGATGCAGTATATGACAGCTTCAAGGCCATTGCCGGGGAGCTTTCCGCAGACGAGCAGACGGCGCTGTTCTTCGGCAACGCAAGGCGCATCTACCGGCTTGACGATATGTCATCGGCGGGCCTGCTCCCTGCCTGAGAGAAGCAGCAGCCCCAGGATCAGCGAACCGAACAGGATGCTGCGCCAGCCCGGCGATGCGTTGACGACGGTTATGAGAGCCGTAATCGTGACCAGCAGGATGGCGCCGGGGATGGTGCCGGCATAGGTGCCGAGCCCGCCGAGGATCGAGGTGCCGCCGAGCACCACGGCCGCAATCGAGGCGAGCAGATAGGGATCGCCGATCCCGACATAGCCTTGCCCGTTCATGCCGAGCACCAGCACGCCCGCAAGCCCTGAATTGAAGCCGCTGATGCCGTAGACCGCCAGCGTCGTCGAGGTTACTGGAACCCCCGACAGTGCCGCGGCGAGCGGATTGGCGCCCATGGCGAAGAGCCGTGCGCCAAAGGATGTGGCATGCATTGCGGCCAGAACGATCACGGAGACGGCCACCCACAAGAGCACACCTGCGGGAATACCGGCCGGCCGCGCATTGCCGAGCCAGCGGACCAGCGGGTTTTCGGCGGTCACGGCGCTGCCGCCGGCGATGATGATCAGCAGACCCTGCAGGAATGTCGCCATGGCCAGGGTCATGATCATCGGATGGACGCGCAACAGCGCCACGCCCAGCCCGTTCACCAGACCGATTGTCGTCGTCAACGCAAGGACGGCAAGGACGGCGGTGAGCCCGGTCGGATCCCCCTGCCACGACAGCAGCGGCAGGCTGACGGCGCTCACTGTGACGATAGCCGCGACGGAAAGGTCGATGCCACCGGCAATCACCACGAAGGTCTGGCCCGCCGCAACCAGGCCAATTACCGCGGCCAGTTCGACCAGATAGCGCAAATGGCCATAGGCGCCGAAGCCACGCGAAACGAAGCTCGCGACGATCCACACTGCGGCAACGATGGCAACGGTGAGAAAAGGCCGGCTGCGCAGGATTGTCAGGGCGCGCCTGCCGCCTGCGCTCTCTTTCCATGCTGTCATTGCTGCACCTTGCGGAATTGCGGGGTGGCGACCGCCCCGATGATGATGAGGCCTTGTGCGACATACTGGGCGACCGGCGTGAAGCCGAGGAAGAACATCACACTGATCATCAGGCTGAGCAGCAGGCTGCCGGCAAGAGCGCCGCGCATCGTGCCTTGACCGCCGAGGAAGCCGATGCCGCCGAGCACGGCGGCGGCGATGGAATTCAGCGTGAAGGCCGTGCCGATGACCGGATCACCCGAACCCGTTTGCGCCGCAACGAACAGACCGGCGCCTGTGCAAAGCAGGCCACTGATCGCGTAAGCCGCTATCCGTGCGCCATCGACCGGCACGCCGGAGCGATAGGCGCCGACGGGATTCTCGCCGGCAGCATAGAGGCTCAAACCAAGCGGCGTGGCGAGATAGAGCTTCCACAGAAGGACTATGAGCATCAGCAGCACGAAGGCTGCGGGCGTGTTGCCGGCAAGCAGGTCCGACAGCCATTCCGGAATGGCGCCGCCGGGTCTCGGCAGGATGAGCAGCGCAGCACCGCCGATGATGAAGGAGCCGGCGAGCGTCACCACGATCGCCGGCAACCGAAGTTTCACGACAATGAACCCGGTTGCGGCACCGATGCCGACACCGGTCAGCGCCACCGCAGCGGCACCGCCGGCTATGCCCAGCGGCCCGGTCATCGTCGTCGCGGCGATCACCGCGCCCAGGCTGACCATTGCGCCGATCGCCAGGCTGATGCCACCAGTGAGCATGAGGATCGCCTGGGCCATGGCGACCAGCGCCAGCGGAAACCAGCTCTGGGTGAATTTGGCGAAGCCGGAGGCGGTCAAGAGGCCAGGAAAGAGGAAGCCATAGGCGACGAGGAACGCCATAACCACGGCGAACAGGCTGCGCACGCCGACATTGCGGCGCAGTTGAACCGGCCAGTAAAGAGCGCCGGCTTGCCCTGAGGGAGCCACCGTATTCACGCCGCCACCTTTCGCTGTTCGGCGCCCATCGCGGCGGAAACGATCGCTTCCTCGCTCAGCGCGCCGCGCTCGAGCATGGCAACGATGTGACCCTCCCGGACCACCGCGACGCGGTCGCAAAGGTGCACCAGTTCGGGTGTGTCAGAACTGAGCAGCACGACCGCCTTGCCGGCGGCGGCGAAGTTGCGAAGCATCATGTAGATTTCGCGCTTGGTCTCGACATCGACGCCGCGCGTCGGGTCATTGAGGAGAAGCACAAGCGGGTCGTGCGGCATCCATTTCGCCAGCGCGACCTTCTGCTGGTTGCCGCCCGAGAGGGCCTGCGCCGGCCGGTCGAGGTCGCCCTTGATACCAAGCTGGGCAGCGAGACCTCTTGCCGTCTCGCGCTCGGCACGGCGGCTGCGCAGCTTCAGCGCCGGCAGTCTTGCGAAAGCGGGCAGCATCATGTTGGTGATGATGGAATGGATCAGGTGCAGGCCCTCGCGCTTGCGGTCGGCCGGGACATAGGCGAGGCCAAGCGCGTTGGCTTTCGGCACACCGCTGGGCAAACCCGAAGCCCCCTTAACGATCGCGGATGCCGTCCTGGCCGGAATGGCACCGTAGAGGCCGAGCAGCAAATCTTCCTGCCCTTGCCCGACCAGGCCTCCGATGCCAAGCACCTCACCCGTCCTGATGTCGAGATCGACGTCGCGCATCAGGCCGGCCGAAAAATTACGAACCGAAATGGCGTTGGCAGCCGATGCCGAAGGCTGCCAATGCGGAAAGAGGTCGCCGGGGTCGCGCCCGACCATCAGCCGTACCAGTCCTCTGGCGTCGGTTCCTTCCAGGGTGCGGTCCGCCGTGCAGGTGCCGTCCTTCAGGACGGTGACGTGCTGGCACAGCGCCATGACTTCGTTCAGCCGGTGCGAAATGTAGAGAATGGCGATGCCCTCGCCGCGCAGCCTCTCCAACAGGTCCGTCAGGATTTTCGTTTCGGTTGCCGAAAGCGACGAAGTGGGTTCGTCGAGAATGAGCACGCGCGGCCGGCGGTAAAGCGCCTTGGCGATCTCCACCATCTGCCGGCGGCCAAGCGACAATTGTCCGACCGGCATCGAGAGCGGTTCGTGAAGTCCGACAAGGTCGCATGCTGCCCTGGCCCGCACTGCGAGTTCGGGATAGTCGAGCAAACCGAACCGGCGCGGATAGGCGCCAAGGCCGATGTTCTCGGCGATGGAGAGGCTGGCCGTCAGGCTGAGTTCCTGCTGGACGACGGCAATCCCTGCCTGTTGCGCATAGGCAGGGCTCATGCGCGACACCGGGCGCCCATCGACCTCGATCGCCCCGCCGTCCGGGCGCAAGGCACCGGACAAAAGGTTGATCAAAGTCGACTTTCCGGCGCCGTTCTCGCCGAGCAGCGCATGCACGCGGCCCGGCTGGAGAGCGATGGAAACATCGCGCAGGACGGGATTGCCGAAGAAGGACTTCGACACCCCCCGCGCGGCAAGAAGCGGAGCCGTGGCCAGCACTTTCTGCGACCTTTCAGGCTTATTGCTCAGCCAGAAGTTTCTTGAACAACTCCTCGTCGTAGGGCGAATAGATATAGCCGTCGGCCGGAAAGTCGGCCGCCCGTGCGAGGTACTGATCGATATTGGAATTGTCGATCACCGGCAGCGGGATCTTGACAAAAGCCGGCACATCCTTGCCTTCCAGCGCCTGGACGGCGGTGTAGGTGGCGAAAGCGCCGAGCCAGTTCGGCTGCATGGTTGCCCAGCTCTTGAGGCCCTTTTCCTTCCAGAGTTCGAGGAATTGGCGGGCATTCTCGCCGGTGATCGGCACTTGTTCGCGGCCCTGCTTGTCGAGGGCGAGCACCGCGCCCGCCGACAAGGCGCCGCCGAGCGACAGTATCCCGTCGATCTCGGGATTGGCGAACAGCAGGCTGGTGACGGCTTCCTGTGCAGGCGCGACATTGTAGGGTGTATTGGTCTCGGCAAGGACCGTGACGTCAGGATGGGCCTTGAGCGCCGCGTCAGCGCCTTTGCGCCGATCGTCGCTGACCGAAACGCCGGCCGGGCCGTTGAGGATGAGGATCTTGCCCTTGCCGCCGATCGCGTCGATAAGGAACTTGGCCGCCTGATCGCCCCACTGGGCGGAATCGGTGTTGACCTTGGCGGTCACCTGGTCGGTGTCGACGAGGCTGTCGAAGTTGATGATGGCGATGCCCTTGGCGCAGGCATCCGCCAGCACACGCGCCGGCGCGGTCGACGAGCCGGCAATCAGGATGATGGCGTCAACGTCGGAATCGATCATCGACTGGATCTGCTGGATCTGGACGTTTGCGTCGCCCTGGGCGTCGGTTACGACAAGCTTGTCGACCAGCCCCTGCTTCTTCAGGGTCTCGACCTCGGCTTCGATCGTGCCCTGTGTCTGCTTCATCCAGGTCGGCACTGAATAAATGTTGGCCCAGCCGATCGTGTACGGCGCCTTGCGGTCGCCCTTGATGCATTTGGCGGCCGCATTGGCCTGCGAACCGGCGCCGAGGCTTAGTAGGAGACCGAGGCAAAGGGCGCTGGCGGATGCGAAAAACGATGATTTCGTCATGATTGTTCCCTTCTGAGGTTATGCCTGGACGTGCGGGGTCCGGACGAGAAAACCCGCCGGTTGCCGCATCCGGAAACCGCCTGTTTTTCTCGTCAGAACGTTCTGCGCCTGGCTCGTTATTGTCTGATATTTCAGACAATGGGTCTGTATATCAGACAAATGGGATGCTAGACTGAGCCTTGACATCTTTCAAGCGTCTTGAGACGAGGGCCGAATTGATTTTTACGCGGATGCGGCCGACATGAGCGATGGAGCTACTGGTCTGATCGAAACGGAAGCCGGCGCCGAGCCGCGCAATGGCGAACGCCGCCGCGGCATCGACCGCGTCATCATGCTGCTGGAAGCGCTTTTGCGGCACCGCGCGCCGATGCGCGTCGGCGACATCGCCAAGATGATCGGCGCACCGCGTTCGACCACTTACGAAATCGTCAACAGCCTGCTCGAAGCCGAAATGCTCGAAAACGTCGGGACGGAAGGCTACGTCTATTTCGGTCGGGCTATGCATCTGTTCGGCTGGGCCTACTCGCATCACAACGCCCACTACCGGCGCATTATCGAGACGCTGGACAAGATGGCGGCCGAGACCGGCGAGACCGTGCAGTTGTGCGGCCTGCGCGGGAACAAATACATCGTTCTCGATTGCCGTGATTCTTCCGGCCCGTTCCGGATTTCAAGCGATGTCGGGGTCGAGGTGCCGATCCCGTGGACGGCGTCCGGGCGGCTCCTGCTCGGCCATATGAGCGAGCAAGAAGTGAAGGACTTCATCCCGCCTGGCGACTACAAGCTGCCCGACGGCCGCGTCATTGCGCCAGCCGAATTCTTCAGCGATGTCGCCCTGGCCCGCCGGCAAGGTTTCAGCGAGACCGTCGCCCTCGCCGACCGCTTCACGTGGTGCATGGCCGCGCCCATCCGCGATAGCTACGGCGCCATCAACAAGACTCTTTGCTTCGTGTTGCCGGTCGACACACCGGAAGCACGGCGCAGCGATTTGCTTGCGCTGCTGTGCGAACGCGCCCGTGGATTGTCGTTGGCGGGAAGCTAACGCATTTCGCCCAAAAGTGCGCAGCGGTTTTGGGATGACGACATGCATAAAAATAAAGAACTTAAAGCGCGTCGCGTGAATTCCTTATGACGCGCTTTTTGAAGAATCGGCTCTGGCGCCTTCGCCAAGGGAGCGCGGAAAAAAATGGCCGGGCTCGAATACGGCCCGGCCAAAAGAAGGTTTACACCTTCAGAGGGGAACACCGTTCAGCGGATGGGAGGAAACCGTCGAACGGTGTCGCCTGTTTGAGCCTGTTTGGGCGGGTTGGCGACGAACAAAATTCCAAAAGCCGGCGGGACGACGAAAATTCCTGTTCTATGTGCTCTGACCACTTCAGACGGGTGACGCCCTTGTCTCAACCCTTGTCTCTGGCAGATCGGCATAGTGCCGGCGCGCCACGTCGGGATGCGAGCGCAGGCGACTTTTCAGCACATTGGTGCCGACGTCGCGAAACAGCGGATTGTCCGGATCGCTCGCCGGTCCGCGCGCCTCGGCAGCCAGTTCTTCAGGCAAGGTCAGCAGCGGGATCGTCGCGTCGAGCCGGGCGCTGAAGAAAAACGGAACGGAAATCCGCTCGACACCGGCCGGCGGCGTCACGACACGGTGAACCGTTGCCCTGAGATAGCCGTTCGATGCCAGTTCGAGGAGTTCGCCGATGTTGACCACCAGCGTTCCGGGGATCGGATCCACATTCACCCAGCTTCCGTCATATTCGACCTGCAGCCCCTTGTTGTCGTCCTGAAGCAGGAGCGTCAGGAAACCGCCGTCCTTGTGTGCGCCGACACCCTGGTCGCCGCCGGTTGTGTCGCGCCCGGGATAGCGCACGATCTTCATGCGATGGTTGGGCTCACCGCTATAGATCGGATCGAAAGCATCCTCGGCCTGGTCGAGCGACAGCGCGAAGGCCTTCAGCAGGCGGACTGCCACCGCCGTCGCCCTGGTCTGCCATGCCAGCAGTGCCGGCTTGAGTTGCGGCAGGGCCGAAGGCCATTGGTTCGGCCCTTGCAGCCGCGTCCAGGCAGGAATGCCCGGCCCCTTTGGTATGGGTCGACGCTCGACGCCGATGTCGAGCTGTTCGCGCCAATCGGCCTTGCCCCTGGTCAGTTCGCCACCGGTGCGCGTGTAGCCGCGGAATTGCGGGGACTTGACCATTTCGATGGCCAGCTTGTCGGCTTCCGGCAAGGCAAAGAACCGCCGCGAGGCGTCGAGCACCTCGTCGATCTCCACAGCCGAAATTCCATGGCCGCTGAGATAGAAGAAGCCGACATCGCGGGCCGCCGTGCGCAGATCGAACAGAAAGGTCCGACGCTCCGACGCGCCCTGTTCGAGACGGCTGAGATCGAGCACGGGTACAATCCTGGCCATGGTCAACCTCCTCCTGCCTCAGGCTTGGTTCAGGCCTTTACGGTGACACGCAGGTTGTTGCGATCAAAGCAACGCTCGATCCAATCTCGATGCCGTTGGCGGAAAGTCAGCGCTGCGTTTGGCGGCCGGCAGGCAAATAACGTCCGAACGGCTGTTCCATGGCACACTCACGGCCAAGCGCTGCAATGTCATTGCATGAAGAGTTCTGCGGTCTCAGGTTCGCCCTCTCTTCATGAATTCGGCTCGATTGCGAACGCTCAGATCACACGACACGGCGACGACGCACCATAGCCGCTTTCAGCCATCAGCGTATTGACAAAATATTTTGTCAATACGAAAATGAGTGTGCTTGAGCTTTGGCGGCCGCATCGGCTCGTAGTGGCGTCGTACCGCACCCGGCCCCGACCGTGAGGACGCCAAACCCTGAAAGGAGTTCCCATGCCGATCAAGAAAGATGAAACCGGAAAGCGTTGGGTCGAGATGGAGTTCATCACGCCCGGCACACCTGAGGAGGTGTGGCGGGCCATTGCGACGGGTCCCGGCAACACTGCCTGGTTCACAAAAACCACGATCGACGAGCATGTCGGCGGCAGGCTTCATTTCGACTTCGGTCCCAATGGCGCGTCCACCGGCGAAGTGACGATTTGGGAGCCGCCGTTCCGTTTCGGCTATGTCGAACGCGACTGGAGCGAAGGCGCGCCGCCTGTCGCAACGGAGATCACCGTGACCAGCCGGTCGGGTGATCGTTGCGTCGTCCGCATGGTCCATTCGCTGTTTGCCTCGACCGACGATTGGGATGATCAGTTGGAAGGGTTCGAGAGCGGCTGGCCCGGCTTTTTCGAGGTGCTGCGCATTTACCTTTCGCACTTCGCTGGCGAAAACGCCGCCAGCTTCAGCGTCATGGCCAGCACGAAGGCCGACCAACTCTCGATTTGGAGGCAACTTACCGAGACGCTCGGACTGGCCGGCGCAAATGTCGGCGAGCAGCGGAATGGCCCGCAGCAGCCGGAGAGACTATCCGGCATAGTCGAACGCGTGCGGCAGGACGACAAGCAGCGCTTCATCGCGCTGCGCCTGACTGCACCTGCTCCCGGCATTGCCCTGATCGGAACCTATGATATCGATGGCAGCGCAAACGCCAGCATGGCCCTGTATCTTTATGGCGACGACGCCGAACAGCGCGCCGCCGAGGGCGAGCCCAGGTGGCGAAACTGGTTTGGCGAAACCTTCAAGCATCCGGGCTGACGGATGCTTCTGGATCGGCCGGCCAGGAGGTCGGCCGCCCGGGCAGTTCCGATATCATGGCGCATATGCATAGGAGAGTGTGATGAAGGTCGCCAGGTGGGGCAACAGCCTCGCTATCCGTATTCCTGCCGTTGTGGTCGAGGTCCTCGAACTCAGGGAGGGCGATGAGATTGAGATCCACGTCGCCGATGCCCGACGACTCGGCGTCGCGCGCAAACCTGCGCGCGAGGAATTGCTGAAGCGGCTTCGCGCCTTCCGCGGCCGCCTTCCCGCCGATTTCAAGTTCGACCGGGACGAGGCGAATGCTCGGTAGCTTCTTCGACCGCGCAATTCGGCTGTCGGAACGATACTGCTGTGAAGCGTCGCCCCGATCCGGTGACAGGACGCGTCAGTCGTGGAGTTCCCTCGAGATCGCCGGGCCGACTGAAAAATCGCTGAATGTGACTTCGAAACCTTCGCGTTGCGGCGAACAGCACATCATGCCGACCTCGACTGTTTTCGAGGGCGGGAAGTATGCGAGCCGCACCGGCTTCCAGCGATGGTCGGAGGCATCGCGATACTGAACGCGGATTGTCTCGGCATGGCGGCTCAGCCGGATCCTGACTCCGTCCGGACCGGCCGGGATGCTGACCAACGACCAGTCGGAAGCATCATTGGTGACGACGACGGAAAAATAGGCGAGCCCGTCGGTGAACTCGATGCCGGCCTTGACCCAATGCGTCTCGCTCAGCCGGACCATCAAACCGGCCTGATCATAGAGCACCTTGTAGTCCCCCTTGACGGTGACCTCGGCGCTGAAATCGCCCTCGACCTGCCGGTAGAGGAAGTGGCCATTGTCACGCCAGAAGTCATAAAAAGTCTCGCGCCAGAAATCGGTTTCCTTGCCGGTCCGCACATGTACGGTGCTGTCGCCGAAGGCATGATGCGGTGGCGGGTTGAGCCAGGTCAGTTCTGCAGGCTGAGATGTCATCGACTTGTTCGCCTCGCCGGTTCGTGTTGCGTCATCCGCCTCTCATGCGACGAGGCGGATTTGTCTCTTTTACGCGCTCATTTCGGCGCTTGGTAAAGCTCGGACGCGGCCTCTCTCAGCGCGCGCCGGCTCTCCGGCCTGAAATACATCATGTGGCCGCCTTCCAGCAGTTCGAGGCGGATAGGCGTTGCGCCGGGAAGCGAAGGAACCTGGCCGACAAGATAGCGTGACACCAGATAGGGCGTCACCAGGTCGGTGTAGCCGTTGACGATCAAAACGCCGAGGCTGGGATTTAGTGCGCGCGCCTGCTGAAGGTCATCCATCACGCCGGTATAGCCCTGACGCGTCGGGCTCGTCCCGTAATCCCAATTGCCGCTGATTTCACGGTTGAGAAGCCGATAGCTTAGATCGGTACGGAATTTCAGTTCCTCCCTGACATAGCTGACAAAGGCGGAAGTGAGCGCCGGCACGCTTCGGTCGAGCACCGGATCAGGGCCGCTGGGCCTTGGACTTTCCGGGGCAACGTCTGCCGTTTCGATCGTGCCGTCATAGACGCTGAGAACATTGCCCCTTGCCCGCGCAAACTCCTTGGCGAAGAGCGCGGTGGGAATGCGTGCAAAGTTTCGTTTCACGAGTTCGAGCGGCAGGCCGGTGATTTCAGCAACGCGCGGGCTCGCCAGACGCCCGCCCTGTTCGAGCCCGCTGGCAAGCGCGACGAGATAGTCGCCAAGCGCATAGCGTTCGACATCGGCCAACCGCTCCCGCAACTCGGAACCGGTGACGCTTTGGCTGCGCAGGCGCACCGCCGCCAGCGACGGCAGCTCAAGCGCCCAGTGAAGCGGCTGGAACTCGTCGGGCCGCACGAGCGTGAATTCGAGCGCCGGCGAGATGAGCACGATGCCGCGAGGGCTGATGCCGATATCATCCTGGAGCGTCTTGGCAAGCAGTGCCGCCCGAAACCCGCCATAGCTTTCGCCGGCAAGAAACACCGGCGACGCTGTGCGGCCCGCTTGTGCCAGATAGAGCCGGATGAAGGCGCCCATCGCGGCGGCGTCCTGATTGACGCCCCAGAAGCTGCGTGCCTCGGTGCCGGATGCTTCGCGGCTGTAACCGGTTCCGACGGGATCGACAAAGACCAGGTCGGTCATGTCGAGCCAGGTGTTCGGGTTGTCCAAAAGCCGCTGCGGCGGTGGGAGAAAACTTCCATCGGCCGCTGTCGCCATCACGCGTGGACCAAGCGCGCCAAGATGCAGATAGGCGGAAGCCGCTCCGGGACCACCGTTGAATACGAAAGTGATCGGGCGACGGGGATCAGGTTCCCGGCTTGGCTCGGGACGCAGCGTGTAGGCGACATGAAAGATTTCCGCGGTGATGTCGCCCTTGCCGGATAGCAACGACAGCGTGCCGGCACTTGCCTGATAGTTGAGCGTGCGTCCCGCGATCACGATCGAATGATCTGAGACCTGGGGCGGCGGGAGCAGCGACAGAACGCCGCCCGAAGGCGACGGCCGTTCGGCCACTTGCGCATGGCCGGCTGGAAGGCCGCCGACCAGCACCAGCATAGCAAGGGTGATTTCTAGCAGCTTGGTACGCATGGCGACTCCGCAGCGGAACGACTGTAAGCTACCACGCTGATGGCTCAGCCGAAATCACAGGACTGTGCACGCCCTCGCTGCTGGAAGGAGAGCAAGGCTTTCAACGCACGATCTTCACGCACATCGGCGTGCCGATTTCGATAAACCGCCCGGTGTCGGCCAGCCGCCCCGTGGCCGCATCGCGCGCGAAAATCGAGATGCGGTCGGCGTTCTGGTTGGCCGAGAAGAGATGGCGACCTGAGGGCGTCAGTGCCAGATTGCGCGGCGTAGCGCCCCCGCACGGCGCATGGTCGACCAGCGCAAGCGTGCCCGTCTGCTGGTCGACGGAAAACACCACGACACTGTCATGGCCGCGGTTGGAGCCATAGAGGAAGCGGCCGTCGGGCGATATCTGGATGTCGGCGCAATGATTGCCGTCGCGCGCCGCGGCCGGCACGGCCGGCTTCGTGTCGATCTCGGTGAGCCTGCCCGACGCTTCGTCCAGCGCAAGCGAGACGACCGTCGAATCCAGTTCGTTCATGACGAATACGAAGCGCCCGCCCGGATGCAGCGCCACGTGACGTGGCCCAGCGCCGGGCGCAAGCGCCGACTCCGCCAGTCTGGTCAGGCCGCCGGCGGGCCCGATGCGGTACGCGACAAGCCGATCGATGCCGAGATCGGCGACCATCGCCACGCCACCGGCAATCGTCTCGGTGACGCTGTGGGCATGGGGACGTTCCTGACGAACTGCGTCGGGACCAGTTCCGCTATGGGCGACGCTCGACAACGGCGCAGTCAGGCCGCCATCGTCGCGCAGTCCGTAGACGACGAGCGAGCGATCGGGGCCGCCTTCGCCCATGCCGTAATTTGCGACCAGGAGCTTCGTCCCGTCGCGCGTGACGGTGTTGTGCGCCGTGATGCTGCCAAGCGTCGGCTGCTTGTTGATGTAGGAAAGCGTGCCGGTTTGCCTGTCGAAATGGTAGGCCGAGACCACACCTTCGCGCCAGGTGAACACTTCGGAATTGGCATAGACATGGGAGCCGCCCGGCGTCACCGACAGGAAGGTCGGATTGTCGACGTCTCCCGTCTCGGCCAGTTTCCTCGTCTCCAGCGTCTCTTCGTCGAAACTGTAGACACCGAGCCCAACGCCGCGCGCGCCCTGAAAATACGGCGCCTCGCGGTTGAGGCTGCCGACGAAGACCAGACAGGCGTCCTGCATCGAAATCCCCTTTTTCCGCCGGCACCCAGCCGCAGCGGATCGCGGCAAAATTTCGCCTGTTCACGCTTGAAACACAATCCCATATGTGAAAATACTATTCACCAAAGAAGATTGGTACGGGGAATCGTGCAATCCAATCTCGACACGAAACCCAATACAAGGAGATGGGGCTGATCCGCGCCAGCTATGAAGTCTTCAAGAGTGAAGGAGAGCTCGTGCTTTATTGCGAGCACCTGCAGACGGTGAAGTGCCGGAATCCGGCCGATTTCGCCGGCAAGACTGAGACATAGGCGATGGCTGCCATTGCCGAATTGCCGCTGACCGGGCTGGTCGTCGTCGACATGAGCCAGTTCCTGTCCGGGCCCTACTGTTCGCTGCGGCTGCTCGACCTCGGCGCCCGCGTCATCAAGATCGAGCGCCCCGATGGGGGTGACCTGTCGCGCCGGCTCTATCTCAGCGACACCGAGATCGGCGGCGATTCCACCATCTTCCACGCCATCAACCGGGCCAAGGAAAGCTTTGCCATCGACCTCAAGGAAGAGGCCGATCTGGCGGCGCTGCGCGGCCTGCTGGCCAAGGCCGACGTGCTGATCCAGAATTTCCGGCCCGGCGTCATCGAGCGCCTTGGCCTTGACTACGAGGCGGTGCGCAAGATCAATCCACGCCTGGTCTATGCCTCGATCAGCGGCTATGGCGAAGAAGGCCCCTGGGTCAAGCGCCCCGGGCAGGATCTGCTGGCGCAGGCGCGTTCCGGCGTGATGTGGCTGAACGGCGACGAGGACCAGGGTCCGGTGCCCTTCGGCCTGGCGATTGCCGACATGCTGGCAGGCGCCGCCGCCGCGCAAGGCATCCTTGCCGCACTGGTGCGGCGCGGCCTGACCGGCACCGGCAGTCATGTCGAGACCAGCCTGCTCGAAGCGCTGGTCGACTTCCAGTTCGAGGTGCTGACCACGCATCTCAATGACGGACGCCGCCTGCCACGGCGATCGGCGTTCCGCAGCGCCCATGCCTATCTGTCGGCGCCTTACGGCGTCTATCCGGCCAAGGACGGCTATCTGGCGATTGCCATGACGCCGATCCCGAAGCTGGCCGACCTTTTGGCACTCGAACAGCTTGCGCCCTTTCGCGATCAGCCGTCGACCTGGTTCACCGCCCGCGACGAGATCAAGGCGATCATTGCGCAAAAAATCGCGACGAAAACCGTTGACGATTGGCTTGCCATCCTCGAGCCCGCCGACATCTGGTGCGCCAGGGTGCTGACCTGGCCAGAAATGATGGCCAGCGAAGGTTTTCAGGTGCTCGACATGCTGCAGACCGTGACGCGCGAGGATGACGTCTCGATCCTCACCACGCGTTCGCCGCTCAGGGTCGATGGCGTCCGCGCCAAGGTCGAGCGGGCGGCGCCGCGCATCGGCGAGCACAGCGCAAAGATCCGTGAAGAATTCGGGCTGTGAGCGACGTGACGCTCAAAGGCATGACCTGGAGCCATCCGCGCGGCTACGACCCGATGGTCGCCTGTTCGGGACTGTGGAAGCAGCAGACCGGCGTCACCATCGAATGGGACAAGCGCTCGCTGCAGGATTTCGAATCGTTTCCGGTCGAGGACCTGGCCCGTGCCTACGATTTGATCGTCATCGATCATCCGCATGTCGGCCAGATCACCGCCGAGACTTGTCTGGCGCCGCTAGACGTTGTGGGGCGTGAAGAGGAACGCGCGGCACTGGCGGCAGGCAGCGTCGGCCAGTCCTATCCTAGCTACAACTGGCAAGGCCGGCAGTGGGCGTTTCCGATCGACACGGCCAGCCAGGTGCAGGCGTGGCGGCCGGACATGCTTTCCGCCGCGCCGGCGAACTGGTCCGAGGTGCTCGACCTGGCGCGGCAAGGCCGCGTGCTGCTGCCGCTCAGGCCGCCGCATTCGCTGATGGTGTTCTACACGCTTGCCGGCAATCTCGGCAGGCCCGCCGTCGAAGAGCCTGGCGACCACATTAACCCTGACATCGGCGGCCGCGTTTTCGAGATGATGCGCGAGATCGCGGCTCTCGTCGATCCGACCTGCCTTGGCATGGACCCGATCGGCGTCCTGGAGGAGATGGCCAGCTCCGGCACGCGGATCGCCTGCGCGCCGCTGATCTACGGCTACGTTTCCTATGCCATCGCCGGATTCCGCAGCAGCCGCCTTGCCTTCGCCGACATTCCGCCTGCCGGCGACGCCAGTGTAGTCGGGTCGGCGCTCGGCGGAACCGGCATTGCCGTGTCGGCCTTTTCGAAGGCCACGCAAGAGGCCATCGACTTTGCCTACTGGATCGCCAGCGGCGAGGTGCAGCGCGGCCCCTATGCGTCGGCCGGCGGCCAGCCCGGCCATGCCGCAGCCTGGGACGATGCCGCCGTCAACGCAGCCGCCGGCAATTTCTACAAGGACACCCGCGCCACGCTCGAGAGGGCCTGGGTCAGGCCACGCCACGATGGCTACATGGCCTTCCAGCAGGCGGCCTCCGATCGCATCAATCTCGGCCTGACCGAAAGGCACGATGCCGGCCGCGTCGTCGCCGATCTCAATCGCCTGTTTGTGAAGAGTCTCCGACACCCGGCGCTGAGCTGTGGCAGAGTTCGCTAACTTCTCACAAATTCCACAGCCGCTTCGCATTGGCGGAGAGCAGCTTTTGCCGTTCATCGATGCTTGCTCCGGCAAGCAGCGCATGCGTCGCCGCAATCCAGGTGGCTAGTCCGCCGCCAAGCGTGCAGACCGGCCAGTCGCTGCCCCACACGACGCGGTCCCAGCCAAAGCATTGGATGGTGTGCTCGACATAGGAACGCAGCGTTTCGACTGTCCAGGATCCAGCGTCCGCATAAGCGACCACACCGGAAATTTTGCCGACGACGTTCGGGCGCCGCGCGATCTCCGCCATATGCTCGCGCCAGGGATGCTCACTGCTGCCCTTGATGTCGGGCACGCCGCAATGGTCGAGCACGAACTGCACGTCCGGCGCGAGGTCGGCAAGCGCAATCGCCTTGGGGATCTGATGCGGCAGGACGACGAGGTCGAAGGTCAGTTTGGTGCCGGCAAGCCGCTTGATGTTATCGCGAAACAGCACGCCTTCCGAAAGCCCGTCCGGCACGACGTGGAGCACACGGCGAAAACCCTTGACGAAAGGATCGGCGCGCTGGCGCTCGAGATAGGCGGCAAAGCCCGGCTCTTCCGGACGGCAGGCGGCTATTGCCCCGCGCAGCAAGCTGTCCTTCTGGTGTGACAGCGCCTTTACGTGACTGGTCTCAGCCTCGATATCGGCTGGATCGACATCGACCTCCATGTGCAACGCGCCATCTATCCCGGCGCGGCGAGCCTGGACTGCATATTCGTCGTAGGGGAAATCGCGGTTCAGCGCCGGCACGTTGGAGAGCCAAGGGTAGCGCAACGCCGACTGGTCGATCAGATGCAGATGGGTATCGAAGATCATGATTGCGCGCTCCTCCTTCGCCGTTTCAAAATCATCTCACGCAGAAATTGTTCAATCAGTCGCCTGCTTGGCAGCGGCTCCCGCCAGTTGCGACAGCTTTTCGGCCGCTGCCAGCAACAGTTCTATGGTCCTCGTAATGTCGGGCGCCCTGGGTGCGTTGATCAGGGTTATGTAGGGGATCGACAGCGCGGCGATCGCCCTACCGTCCGAGCCAAGCACGGGTGCCGACAGGTTGAACACACCGGCGGTCTGCATCGATGCCATCATTTCATAGCCGCGTTGTCGGATCTGGTCGAGACGGGCAAAGAAGTCCGGCGATTGAGGCGGCTTGTGGGCGCTGCGCAGATGTTCGGAGATCATCATCCGCCGCTCTTCCGGCGAGCGGAACGCCAGCAGCACATGTCCGGAGCCGGTGTCGAACAGGCTGACATGCGCGCCGACGCGAATCGAGATGCCCCAATAGTCCGGCGCCTCCTGCTGGGCGATCACCACGGCAGAACCGCGGTCGAAGACGACAAGCTGGTTTGACTGCTGCGAGGTCTCGGCAAGTTCGCGCATCAGCGGCGTCGCATAGGAAACCAGCCGCCGCACCGGCGCGTGCAGATGCGCCAGGCCAAACAGCTTGAGCGTCAGCGAGTAACGGTCGCCATCCGGCCGCGTGACGTAGCCGCGCCGCACCAGCCGGTCCAACATGCGGTAGAACTCGTTGGGGCTGCGGTCGAGCTTCTTGGCGATTTCCGCCTGGGTCAGGCCGCCATCGACGCCGGCCAGAAGCTCAAGGATGTCGAGACCCTTGTCGAGCGCCGGCGCGCGATAGCGGTCATCGTCCTCGTCCTCCGCCATAGTCACTCCCCGTGGTCAGCATCCGAAGGACCATCGGCTTGGTGATTGTGTAAATTATTTGTTTGTATGTAAATAGTGGGCAGATCACCGCCGGTGCAACGCAACGCATCGCGGCATTCATAACGACGATAGTGAAACAGGAGCCGGTCATGCAGCGGATGGCAATGGTGCTCGGCCTCAAGCCGGAAAAGGTCACCGAATATGTGCGGCTTCACGCAGCCGTCTGGCCTGACGTGCTGGCGATGATTTCCGCCTGCAACATCAGGAACTATTCGATCTATCTCAAGGAGCCGGAGCATCTCTTGTTCAGCACTTTCGAGTACCACGGCACCGACTATGCCGCCGACATGGCGAAGATGGCCGCCGATCCCATGACGCAGGAATGGTGGGCGCTGTGCATGCCTTGCCAGGAGCCGCTGCCGACCCGCAAGGAGGGCGAATGGTGGGCATCGATGGACGAAGTCTTCCATCATGACTGATGGCGTTTTCGACCCAGCCTCGCTCTTCCAGTCCTGGGCGAAGCCATCGAAGCCGCGGCCGATCGTCATTTTCGGCGCCGGCTCGATCGTCGGCGACGCGCACTTCCCGGCCTATCGGAAAGCCGGCTTTCCGGTCGCCGGGCTTTTCGATCCAGACCACGCCAAGGCGGAAAAACTCGCGGCCAACTGGGGCGTCACCGCTTACCGGTCGATCGAGGAGGCTGCGTCAATCGACGGCGTCATCTTCGACCTGGCGACGCCGCCGGCTCATCATGCCGGTGTGCTCAGGGTGCTGCCCGACGGCGCCGTAGCGCTGATCCAGAAGCCGATGGGCAGCGACCTCAGCGAGGCCACCGAGATCCTCGAAATCTGCCGCGCCAAAAATCTGAAAGCGGCGGTGAATTTCCAGCTTCGCTTCGCGCCGATGATGCTGGCGCTGAAGGATGCGATCGCCAGGGGCTGGCTGGGCGACGTCGTCGACTTCGACGCCTGGCTGGCGCTGGCGACACCCTGGCAGCTGTGGGAATTCCTGCTGAAGGCGCCGCGCGTCGAGATCGCCATGCATTCGATTCATTATCTCGACCTGATCCGGCAATTGCTCGGCGATCCCAAGGGGATTCACGCCAGGACGCTCGGTCATCCCGGCCATAAGGTTGCGCAAACCCGCACCAGCGCGATCCTCGACTATGGCGATATTGTGCGCTGTGCACTGTCGATCAATCATGATCATAAATTTGGCCGAAAACACCAGGCCTGCGAGTTCCGCATCTGCGGAACCGAGGGCGCCGCCTATCTCGAGCTCGGGCTCAACCTCGACTATCCGCGCGGCGAGCCCGATGTCCTTGAAATTTGTCCCAGGGGCGGCTCAGACTGGGTCACGGTGCCGCTCGTCGGCGAATGGTTTCCGGACGCATTCGTCGGCCGCATGGCCAATGTCCAACGCTACGCCTCAGGCGAAGACGCCGAGCTTGTCAGTTCCGTCGAGGACGCCTGGAGCACCATGGCGCTGGTCGAGGCCGCGTACCAATCGAGCGCGGCGCCGGCAACACCGATCGCGGCGAGGCCCTGACATGGAGCAGACTGTCTATTTCGAGGACTACCAGATCGGCTCGTCGCGCATGACCAGCGGGCGCACCCTCACCGAGACCGACTTCGTCGTGCATGCCGGCCATACCGGTGATTTCTTCCCTCACCACATGGACGCCGAGTTCATGAAGACGACGCCGTTCGGCCAGCGCATCGCCCATGGCACGCTGGTCTTCTCGGTCGGCGTCGGACTGACGGCAAGCGTCATCAACCCGGTCGCGTTCTCCTATGGCTATGACAGGTTGCGCTTCATCAAGCCGGTGTTCATCGGCGATACGATCAAGACTCGCACCACCATCTCGGCCAAGCAAGACGACCCAAAGCGGCCGGAGTCGGGTCGCGTCATCGAGCGCTGCGAGGTGATCAACCAGCATGGCGATGTGGTCCTGGTGGCCGACCACATCTACATCGTCGAACGCCGCGCCAAGCCCAGCAGCGCTTAAGGGCTCCAGCGATCCGGTCCGCCACGTTGATGGCCGCTCCGGCGGACGGTTCGTCAAAGCGGAAAGCGGGCCCGCGAGCCGCTTCGGTTAACTGCTCGTGGAGCCTCGGCTGGGTCGGCGGATGGCTCTCACCTTGCCGCTGTTTCCACCGCCGCAGAAGAACTGATCGCCACCATCGGACTCGAGCCCCGACACGCCTGTTCCAGGCGGCATCTCAAGCTTCTCCAGGACCTTTCCGGTTTCAGGATCTATCCGCCTGACATCGCTCTCGTCACCTTCCCAGGTGCCGTGCCAGAGTTCGCCGTCGATCCAGGTGACCCCTGTGACGATACGGTTGGAATCGATTGTGCGAAGAACTGCCCCTGTCTGGGGGTCTATCTGGTGGATTTTGCGACCGCGATTCTGCCCCACCCAAAGTGAGCCTTCGGCCCAGGCGAGTCCGGAGTCGCCGCCGCCACCTGGCGCCGGAATCGTGGCGAGCACGCGGCCAGTGTTGGGATCGATCTTCTGAATGCGATCTTCGGCGATCTGGAACAGGTGCTGGCCGTCGAAGGCCGTTCCTGCGTGCGCGGCGACATCGATCGCGCGCACCACATTGCCGCTCGCAGGATCCAAGGCGTTCAGCCTGTCTCCTGACGCAAACCAGACCTGCTGACCGTCGAATGTAACCCCAGCCACCTGGTCGACACCCGGAAAGGGTCCATATTCGCGGAGGACTTCAGCTGCAGATCGTTTCATGCTTCTGCTCCAGGCTCAGATCTGTTGAATTGTCCATGACACTAGTAACCCGACAGTGAGCCGGGGAGTAACAAGATTGTCGGGAATCCCGGCACCGGCGGGGTCATCCAACGGCGCGCTCGCCCGCGGCCGAAGGACTGCACCTTGCCTGCTGCCGCAAGCTGCTCGAGCGAGCGCTGCACGGTGCGCGAGCTGGCTCCGAGCGCAATTGCGAGCGCCGAGCTCGACCACGACTCGCCGTCGGCGAGGAAGGCGAGCACCGCTGCATGCGGCTCGTCGGCGGGCGGCGCCAGCACCACGACATCGCGTGGGCGGCGCGGCTTAAGCGCAAAGCCTCGCTTGGTCGCGCTCACATCCGCCAGTGACCGCATCTCCACCCGAAGCCGACCGACTTCGACCCGCAACCGGGCGCGATGCGATTCATCGGCGTGCTTGCCGCCGAAGGCGCGTGCGACGAGCGTGCTCCGCGGCACGTCTGCGGGCCAGGCTTCGCCCAGCGCACGCGCAAGCGCGAACAGGACCGGGCGCGTCGCCAGCGAGACGATCATGCCGGCGTCCCGCACGATATTGCGGCAGGCGTCGACGACGAGTGCCCCCGACGCCAGCAGCGCTTCGACCTCCTCGAGCAGGAGCGGGCGCTCAACCCCGCGCGCGATCAGCCGCGCCGCGGGCGTGTTCATCACCAGGGATGCGCCTTCAACCTCGGCCGTCAGCGCTGGAATGTCCGCCTGGCCCGCCGCGTGCGCGGCCCGCCCGAGCGCAGCGCGCGCCGCCTTGGTCCGGAGGCGGCGTAGCGCGACCCCCGCAATCACCAGCTCGTGGGCGGCCCTCGACGCGGGTGGGAGCGTCGTCGGGTCGAAGCCGGCGAGCCTGCTCTCGGCCTCATCGAGGCGTCCGATCAGGAGCAGGCGCCGCGCTTCAAGATTGCGCGCATGCGCGGCATTGACGTGGTCGCCGTGCTTTTCAAGCGTCGACCGCGCGGCGTCGAGTGCCTTCGCCGGCCAGCCGAGGTCGCGCGAGACGAGCGCGATCTCGGCTTCGGCGACGACGCACCTCGCGCGGGCCACTGCCTCTTTCGGACCGAAGGCGCGCGCAGCACTTTTGAGAAGAGCCTTTGCTCGGACGAGATCGCCGAGCTGCGCCATCGCGATGCCGCGCAGCGCAAGCGCAGGCGCATCCTCACGCAGGGCGACCCGCTTCAAAGCGCCAAGAGGATCACCCGTCGCAAGGGCGCGCGCCGCAGCGGTGATCAGCGAGTCCATCGGAATCCCGTCACACTTGTCACTCTCACCTTTCGATGTCCGGTCCTAATCTATCTCAGCACCAACAACCAGCGCGCCGTGTCGAAAAGGGACGACGTCTCGATGACACTCCACCCCGACCAGAAGATGCCCGAAGGCAGCGGATCTGCCGATTTCCCAACCGACAATGTCGCCGCCGGCGCGGCCGACTGGCTATCGCTGGCGGCCGCGCCCACCTTCGCAATCATGGCGCTGCTGACGGCCGTTACTGGTGATGCCGACATGATCTGCGCGGCGCAAGATGCGTCGCCGCTGAACGAAATGGCGATGATGTACCTGCTGATGAGCGCCTTCCATTTTGCGCCCTGGCTGAAGCTGGTCGCCGGCCGACGAAGCGGTGCCCACCGGTCGTGACCCGGGCGTGCGCCAGGTCAAACGTGAATTACAGAGTTCCGCCGGATAGGTTGACCTCGCCTGCATGACGCATCATGCGGCGAAAGCTCATCGAGATATGGGCTCGCCTGATGTGCCCGATCGACTCCCAGTCGCCGATCTCGGCGGCGGCAAGCACCTCTTCCATTTCGCGGCGGAACGCAGTGAACTCCTCGACCAGGCCCAACTGCGGCATCATCTTCAGGACGACGCGCGCGACCTGAAAATACAGGCGCTCGCTGATCTCGCGCAGCGGCTGGTTGCCGGTCATCGCGGTGAGCTCGTAGAAAAAATCCATGTTGAGGCGCAGGAAAGCGCGCTGGTCGGGATTGAGCACATCGGAATCGCAGTGCGCGATGAGTGCCCTTATCCGGTCGAGGTCGTCCGCCGTGCGCGGGATCGGCGAAAGCTTGCCGACGAGGAGCGCCAGCTCCAGGCGCAAGTGATAGACCTGCTGCAATTCCTCGATGTCGACGTCGGTGACGATCGTGCCGACGCCATGGACGGATTGAACCAGACCCTCGGATTCGAGGCGCGCCAGGACACGGCGAACCGGCGTGCGGCTGATCTGGAATTCCTGGGCAAGCTCTTCCTCGGAGAGATGGCTGCCGGGCGCATAGTCGAGCAGGCAGATGCGGTCGCGCAATATCCGGTAGATACGCTCGAACCGCTCCCGCGCCGAGAGCGGGCGCGGCGGTGCGGCGGTCGCGGCCAGGGGCGCGGCATCCGTCTCAAGCGTCATCCAGCCTCCAGGACAGCGTGCAGGAACTGCCGCGTCCGCTCGTTCTTGGGGGCGCCGAACAACTCGTTTGGCGGCCCCTGTTCGCAGATCTTGCCGGCATGGAAAAAGCAGACGCGATCGGAGAATTCCTTGGCAAATCCCATCTGGTGGGTGACCATCAGCATGGTGAGGTCATGTTCCCTGCCGAGTTTTCGGATGACTTCAAGCACTTCGCCGACGAGTTCGGGGTCGAGTGCCGAGGTCACCTCGTCGAACAGCATGATCTTGGGCCGCATGGCGCAAGCGCGGGCGATGGCGACACGCTGTTGCTGGCCGCCGGAAAGCTGCGAGGGATAGTGGTCCTTCTTCTCCGACAGGCCGACCATGTCGAGCAGCTCGGCCGCACGCGCCTCGGCATCGGCCCGCTTCATGCCGAGCACGGTTATCGGCGCCTCGATGCAGTTCTGCATCGCCGTCATGTGCGGGAACAGGTTGAACGACTGGAACACCATGCCGATCTTGGCGCGGATCTTGCGGATGTGCGCGAGATCGGCGGGAACAAGCTTGCCGTTCCTCTCCATGTGGGTGAGCGGCTCGCCTTCGACCCAGATGACGCCGTCATTGATCGTCTCCAGCGTCATCAGCATGCGCAGCACCGTGGTCTTGCCGGAGCCGGACGGCCCGATGATGGAAACCTTCTCGCCGCGTGCTATGTCCAGATTGAGCCCGTCGAGAACGGTCAGCGCGCCGTAGCGTTTCGAAACATTGTCGAAGCGGACCATCGGTTGTTCCGTCATCGCATGGTCCTCCGGTTGAGCAAGCCTTCGAGGGAGCGAATGAGCGCAGCGGAAACCAGGCTCATGGCAAGGAAGAACAGGCCGACCAGCGTCATCGGCTCAGTGTAGCGGAAGGTTTCGGAGCCGATGATCTTGGCGGTCTGCATCAGCTCCAGCACGGCGATTGCGGAAAGCAATGGCGTCTCCTTGAACAAGGCAACCAGATAGTTGCCGAGCGCCGGAACGATCGGCGGGATCGCCTGCGGAATGATGATGTCGCGGAACGTCGTCCAGGCTGACAGATTGAGGGCGACCGAGGCTTCCCACTGGCCGCGATGGATGTTGTCGAAACCGGCGCGATAGACCTCGGAACAATAGGCAGCGTAGTGGATACCGATGGCAAGCACCCCGGCGGTGAAGGCGTCGAGCACGACACCGAATTTCGGAAAGACGAAATAGAGAAAGAATATCTGGATCAGCAACGGGGTCGACCGGATCAGTTCGACCAGCACCGAAATCGTCCAGCCGGTCCACGGCACGGCGATGCGGACCACCGCCAGCACCAGGCCAAGCGAGGCGGCAAGCGCAAACCCGATCAGCGTCGCCTCGATGGAAACGATGGCAGCGCTGGCGAGCACCGGCAGGATTTCAAAAGCAAATGCCCAGTCCCAGATCATGCTGCCTTCCCCCGCGCCAATCCGAGCGAAGCCCGCCTTTCGAGAAGCCGCATGCCGATGGTCACGACCAGCGACATTGCCAGGTACATCAGCAGGACGAGGGTGAAGATCGGAATGGTCTTGAACGTGTTCTGGTTCATTTGCTGCGCCTTGAAGGCGAGGTCCGAGAGCGTGATCAGCGAGACCAGCGCTGTCGATTTCAAAAGCTCGATGAACAGATTGCCCCAAGGCGGGATCATGGCGACGAAAGCCTGCGGCACGATGATCCGGCGCAGCATCTGGGGGCGGCTCATGTTCAATGCGGTAGACGCCTCCCACTGTCCGCGGGCGACGGACTGGATCGCGCCGCGCACGACTTCCGATCCGTAAGCACCAACGTTCAGGCCGAGCGCCAGGACAGCAACCAGAAATGCGTTGAGCGTGACACCGAATTGCGGCAGCACGAAAAACAGCCAAAACAATTGCACCAGCGCCGAGGTGCCGCGGAAGATCTCGACATAGACCGTGGCCAGCCATTTGAGCGGCACCGGGCCATACATCCTTGCCAGCGCCGCCAGCACGCCCATGACGATTGCCAGCAGGCTGCCGAGGATAGCGATCTCGATCGTCAGGACCGCGCCTTGCAGCAGCCCCGGCATAAACACTTTGTAAGATTCCTGCGTTGCCAAGGCACCGATCACGACAAGCGCGACGACCAGCATGGCAACGAGCGTACGGATTCCCATGCGGATTCCCCTAGGAAAAAGGGGCGGCGCTTTCGCGCCGCCAGCAGTTGGGAACCTATTTGCCCGCGCAAAGCTCCGCGGTGGTCTTGTTGGGCAGGTAGTCCTTGCCGAAGCCGAGCGGCTCGACCAGCGCGATGTGCTCCGGCGAACCGAGGAACGTCTTCAGCTCGGCGTTGAACGCCTCCTGCAGGTCGGTATCTTCCTTGCGGAAGCCGAAGCCGCCATGGCCTTTCACCGACTTGCCGGCAACCTCGCCGAACGGCTTGGTCGATTCGACGCCGTCGGCCTTCTTGGCCATGTCGGCGATCGAAAGAGCGGTTAGCGCGGCAGCGTCGGCACGGCCCGACTGGACGGCGGCGACCAGACTGGACTGGTCGGGCAAGGCAACGATCTGCCCGGCGGCGACACCAGCGTCCTTGGCATAGCCGCCCTCGACGGCGCCGGCCATCACGGCGAGCTTGAGATCCGGGTTTTCCTTGATGCTGGAAAAGTCCTTCACGCCCTTCGGATTGCCTTTTGCCACCAGCATGGCCTGACCGATGCCGTAGGACGGCTCGGAGAAATTGATCTCGGCGCAGCGCTTCGGATTGATGAACATGCCGGCGGCGATGATATCGAAACGGCCGGCCTTGAGACCTGGGATAAGCGAGCCGAACTCGGTCAGCACGCCGTCAACCTGCGCGATACCCATCTTGGCGAGTACCGCCTTGGCAACTTCCGGCGCTTCGCCGGTCAGCTTGCCGTCAGGCGTGGCGTAACCGAACGGCGCCTCGTTGGCAAAGCCGACGCGGATATAGCCGTCCTTCTTGGCCTGTTCGAGGGTGGTTTCCGCATAAGCGGGCAGCGCCGTGAATGATGTCGCGGCAAGCGCGAGGCAGGCGGCGGCTTTCACGACCATCCGGCGCGATATCGATGATTTGAACATGCTTTTCTCCCATTGAACAACTGACTGATATTCCCGGGCGCGGCCTTCTTCGAGGTCGACACCTGCCTGTCAAGACGTATACAACTGCCCTAGACATTGTGCAAGCTAAGATATAAAAACTACAGAAATCTGGTAATAATTCGTAATCAGACCACACATTATTGCCAGTTGTGCACAATTTAAGAAAAAACCAGCGTACTGGCAGGTGGGACTTCGGTGGCGAGCGCGAGCGGTTTCGGGACTTTCACGCAAGCGGAGTATGCGCAGCGCCTGGCCGGCGTGAAGTCACGCATGGAGAAGGCCGGCTTCGACCTCATCATCTGTCAGGACCCAGCTAATATGTGCTGGCTGACCGGCTATGACGGATGGTCGTTCTATGTTCCGCAATGCGTGCTCGTCCATCTCAGGGAAGACCGGCCGATCTGGTTCGGCAGGGCGCAGGACGCTAGGAGCGCACGCCTGACCACCGGCCTGCCGGAGAAGAACATCGTGCCGTTCTCGGAACGGCTGGTGCAGCAGCCCGTCGAACACCCCTATGACGAACTCGCCCAGCTGATCCGGTCGCGTGGCTGGGGAAACGCCCGCATCGGCGTCGAGATGGACGCGCATTATTACACCGCGCGCTGCCATGCCCATCTCGTCAGCGGGCTGCCTGACGCGCACTTCGCCAACAACCACGATCTCGTCAACTGGGCGCGGCTGGTCAAATCCGAGCTGGCGCTGATCCGCGAGGCCGGTGCGATCTGCACACACGCCATGAAACGCGCCATAGAAAAAATGCGGCCCGGCGTGCCGCAGAACCATGTCATTGCGGAAATCTACCACGCACAGATCACGGGCGTGCCCGGAGCGGGCGGCGACTATGCCGCGATCTGTCCGCTGATGCCCGTCGGCGAGGGCACCAGCACGCCGCATCTGACCTGGTCCGACGCGCCGCTGCCGGACAGCGGCCTCGCCATTCTGGAGATCGCCGGGGTGCGGCGGCGCTATCATGCGGCGCTGACGCGGACCGTGCATTTCGGCAAGCCGCCGCAAGTCCTCGTCGACATGGCCAAGGCGATCGTCGAGGGCGTCGACGCCGGCATTGAGAAGGCCCGCCCCGGCTACACCGCCGAAGAGGTGGAAGCCGCCTGGCAGGCAGTGTTGAGGAAGAACGGGCTGAAGAAGGAGAGCCGCGTCGGCTATCCGGTCGGGCTCGCCTACCCGCCCGATTGGGGCGAACGCACCGCAAGTCTTCGTCCCGGCGACACCACCAAGATGCAGTCCGGGATGTGCTTCCATTTCATGGCCGGCGTTTGGCTCGACGATTTCGGCATCGCCATCTCGGAATCCTTCGTCGTCACGGATCGCGGCGGCGAACGCCTCTGCGACGTGGCGCGCGAACTCATCGTCATCGACTGAGCATGGGGACTGGAAGCCGGTCACTGACGAGAGATCATGCCGGCAACGAAACCGGTAACCAGCACGAGGACGCCTGATGGACCGTAATCCGTTTTCCGAAGCCGAAATCGCCGGCCGCCTTGTCAGGGTCCGCACGGCGCTGGCCGAGCGCGAGCTCGACGCGACGGTCTTTGCTTCGCCGGAGAACGTCTTCTACCTCACCGGGCTCGATCACTGGGGATATTTTGCCCCTCACCTGCTGATCGTCCCGCTCGAAGGGAAACCTGTCCTGGTCACCCGCTCGATGGAAAGGGTGACGATCGAGAAACAGGTGACGGCAGCGGAATTCCGCGGCCATTCCGACAGCGAAACGGCGGCCGACCTTGCCGCGCGGGTGCTTGCGGAGCTCAGCCTGTCCGGCAAGCGGATCGGCCTCGAATACTGGACGGCCGGCCTCAGCCATGGGCTTGCCGTCGCACTCCAGACGCAGGCCGATGCCAGATGGAGCGATGTTTCCGGGCTGGTCGACAGGATGCGGCGAGTGAAGAGCGCCGAGGAACAGGCACTGATGCGTCAGGCGGCACAAGTGACCGACGCCGCCGCCGGCGCCGCGATCGCCGCGATCTCGGACGGTGCCTCCGAACAGGAGGTCGCAGCCCAGTGCGTTGCGGCGATGATTCGCGCCGGCGGTCATGCTCCGGGCTTCGGCCCGTTCATCCGCCCGGCCGCGCGCCTGGGCGAAGAGCATACGACCTGGGGCGACGGGATCTACCGCAAGGGCGAGCCGGTCTTCGTCGAACTGTCCGGCTGCATCTCGCGTTATCACGCGCCGCTCGGCCGGCTCGTTCGCATCGGCCATATCAGCGACGAAGACGCCGCGATGGCGGAGGTGACCGCCAGGGCGTTCGATGCCGTCGTCGAGGCACTCAGGCCCGGCGCCAGGGCGCGCGACGTCTACGCCGCCTGGCAGACCGTCGCCGACGAGGCCGGTCTTTCCCATTATCGCCGCCATCACTGCGGCTACCTTGTCGGCGCCGGACAGCCGCCATCATGGACTGGCGGCAATTCGGTGACCGGCTTGAGGCACGATTCCGATCTCGAAATCGAGACCGGGATGAGCTTCCACATCCTGTCGTGGCTGATGGGCACCGGTCGCGGCGATGACTTCGTCTCCAACACCGTGCTTCTGACCGATGCGGGCGCCGAAGTGCTTACCCGCACGCCGGCCGGCCCGATCGTTCGATAGGCCGCAGGGATGGCGCGCTACTCGGCATTTTCGATTTTCCGCAACGCTCTGTCTGGCCAGAAGAACTGGCAGCGCGCCTGGCGGGCAGCGGAGCCAAAACCGTCCTACGACGTGATCGTCATCGGCGGCGGTGGACACGGCCTCGCTACCGCCTTCTACCTCGCCGAGAACCACGGCATCCGCAACGTCGCGGTGCTCGAAAAGGGCTATGTCGGCGGCGGCAATGTCGGCCGCAACACCACCATCATCCGCTCCAACTACCTGCTCGACGGCAACACCCAGTTCTACGAATTCTCGATGAAACTCTGGGAGAACATGTCGCGGGCGCTGAATTTCAACGTCATGTTCTCGCAGCGCGGCCAGCTCGTCACCGCGCATTCCGCCGACCAGCTCGACGGCTTCAGCCACCGCGCCAACATCATGCGGCTGAACGGCATCGATGCCGACATCCTCGACCGCGACGAGGTGCGCCGTCTCGTGTCTTATCTCGATTTTTCCGACACCGCCCGCTTTCCGATCCATGGCGCCATCTTCCAGGGCCGGGCGGGCACGGCGCGCCACGACGCGGTCGCCTGGGGCTATGCGCGGGCCGCCGACGGCCATGGCGTCGACATTATCCAGAACTGCGAGGTGACAAGCTTCCTCCGCGACGGCGACAGGATCGTCGGCGTCGAAACGACGAAAGGCCGGATCGGCGCCGGCAAGGTCGGCCTCGCTGTTGCCGGTCATACATCCGTGCTCGGCGCCAAGGCCGGCCTGGAACTGCCGATCGAAAGCCACGTCTTGCAGGCCTTTGTCACCGAACCGCTGAAGCCGTTGGTGGACCATGTTGTCGCCTATGGCGCCGATCATTTCTACGTCAGCCAGTCGGACAAGGGCGGGCTGGTCTTCGGCGGCAATCTCGACGGCTACAATTCCTACGCCCAGCGCGGCAATCTGGGCGTCGTGCGCGAAGTGGCGGAGGCGGCGATCGCTCTGATGCCGTGCATTTCGCGCATCCGACTGCTGCGCCATTGGGGCGGCGTCATGGACATGACGCCCGATGCCAGCCCGATCATCTGCCCGACGCCGATCGAGGGGCTCTATCTCAACGGCGGCTGGTGCTATGGCGGCTTCAAGGCGACGCCGGCTTCCGGCTGGTGCTTCGCCCACACGATCGCCACCGGCAAGCCGCACCCGTTGATCGCAGCCTACGGGCTCGATCGTTTCCGCACCGGCCACACGCTCGACGAGGCTGGCGCCGGCCCCTCAGCCTGGCTGCAATAGGAGGCGCAAGACAATGCTGCGCATCGAATGCCCCTGCTGCGGTCTGCGCGACCATGACGAGTTCCGCTACGGCGGCGATGCTTCCGTCACGCGTCCGGCGCACGACGATCCCGATCCCGAGGCCTGGTACCGTTACGTCTATGTCAGGACAAATCCGGCTGGCCTGCACCGCGAGTTCTGGCAGCACGTGACCGGCTGCCGCCAATGGCTGGTGGTCGAACGCGACACGCGCAACCACGCCATCGCATCCGTCGATCTCGCCAGGCAATTGTCGGCCAGGAAATCACCCGCCAGGAAACCACCGGCATGAGTTCGAACCACAAGCGGTTGTCGATGGGCGGCCGTATCGACCGCGAGCAGCCGGTCGAGTTTACCTTCGACGGCCGGAGCCTGATCGGATATCGCGGCGACACGCTTGCCTCCGCGCTGCTCGCCAACGGCGTCACGCTGGTCGGGCGCAGCTTCAAATATCATCGTCCACGCGGCATTTTTTCCGCCGGGGCCGAGGAGCCGAATGCACTGGTCACGCTTGCAACCGCAGGCAGGCGCCAGCCGAACCTGCCGGCGACGACACTGGAACTTGCAGACGGCGTAGTCTCGGAAAGCCAGAACCGCTGGCCGTCGCTTACGTTTGACGTGCAAAGCGTCAACGGCCTGTTGGCGCCGTTCCTTTCGGCCGGCTTCTACTACAAGACCTTCATGGGCCCGACGCGCCGCGCCTGGATGTTCTACGAGCACTTCATTCGCAAGGCGGCCGGGCTTGGCAGAGCCGGCACCGATCCCGACTCAGACCGCCACGACATCAGTCATGCCTTTGCCGATGTCGCCATCATCGGCGGCGGCCCTGCAGGATTGTCGGCGGCGCGTGCTGCCGCAGCGGCCGGCGCGCGGGTGGCGCTGATCGAACAGGATTTCCTGCTCGGCGGCCAGCTTCTGGCGGAACCGTCCGACAGCGCAGCGGCCGCATGGTTGAGACAGGCCGAGGCCGAGCTGGACGGCTTCAAAACCGTCGCCCTGATGAAGCGGACGACCGCTTTCGGCATCTATGACGGCAATGTCATCGGACTGGTCGGGCAACGCGACCCAACCAATCCGCAGCCGGCCGGCGAAGTGTTGCAGACATTCACCATGCTTCGCGCCCGCTCGATCGTTTTCGCCACCGGCGCCATCGAGCGGCCAATGGTGTTCTCCAACAACGACCGGCCCGGCGTGATGCTTGCGTCGGCCGCCCGGACCTATCTCAACCGCTTCGCCGTCCTGCCCGGCAAGAAAATCATCGTCGCCACCGGTAATGACAGCGCCTGGCGCGCCGCCTTCGACCTTGCCGGTGCCGGCGCAGAGGTGACGGTTGCCGATGTTCGCGCAGCGCCGTCCACAGCGCTTGCCGCAGAAGCCGGACGGCTCGGCGTGGTGGTGCGGGCCGCAACGCGCACCGTCGACCTGCATGGCGGCCATGCCGTCAGGCGTGCAACGCTGAACGGAGCGGACGGCCAGTCCGAGGCCGCATGCGACCTGGTCTGCGTGTCCGGCGGCTGGTCGCCGACCGTGCATCTCACCTCGCACCTTGGCGTCAAACCTCAATATCGCGACGACATTGGCGGCTTCGTGCCGGGCGCGTTTCCGGCGGACCGGTTCGGCGCCGGCTCGATGATGGGAACTTATTCGACCGCCGGTGCCATCGAGGACGGTCATCGCGCCGGCACCGCGGCAGCATCATTCTGCAGCAAGTCGGCGCCGGTGCCTGCTCCGTCGAAACTCGATCTTGGCGAGACCGCCACGGCCCCGTTTCGCGAAATCCCTTCTCTCGGCCGTGGAAAGGCCTTCGTCGATTTCCAGATGGACGTGACGACCGGGGATATCGAACTCGCCTATCGCGAGGGCTACGAATCGGTCGAGCACCTGAAGCGCTACACCACGCTCGGCATGGGCACCGACCAGGGCAAGACCAGCAATTTTGCAGCGCTTGCCTCGATGGCGGCCTTACGCAATGCAACCATCCCCGAGACCGGCGCCACGACCTTTCGACCGCCGTATACGCCGGTCGCCATCGGTGCGCTTGCCGGGCGCGCCATCGGCCATCATTTCAAGCCGATCCGCCGCACGCCGATGCACGACTGGCACATGGCGAACGGCGCCGAGATGCTGGAGGTCGGGCTCTGGATGCGGCCCTATTTCTACAGCCAATCCGGGCTCGACGTGAACGAAGCCTATGTCGCCGAAATGCGGAGTGTGCGCCAGGCCGCTGGCCTGATGGACATCTCCACTCTCGGCAAGATCGACGTCCAGGGCCCGGATGCCGCGATTTTCCTCGATCGCATCTACGCCAACGGCTTTGCCAAACTGCCGGTTGGCCGTGCGCGCTACGGCGTCATGCTGCGCGACGACGGCATCGTCTTCGACGACGGCACCACGACGCGGCTGGCCGAGAGCCGGTTCTTCATGACCACCTCGACCGCCAAGGCCGCCGACGTGCTGTCGCGTCTTGAATTCCTGCTCGATATGGCCTGGCCGGATTTGCGCGTAGCGGTGACCTCGGTGAGCGATGAATGGGCGGCGATGTCGGTTGCCGGACCGAAAAGCCGTGCAATTCTTGCTGCGGCATTTCCCGCTCTCGATGTTTCCGACGCGGCACTTGCGCATATGGGATTGCTCGAAAGCGAATGGCAGGGCCGTGCGCTCCGCATCCTGCGTCTCAGTTATTCCGGCGAGCGCGCCTACGAAATCTATGTCGGCGCAACTGCCGGTGAACAGCTTTGGAGCCGCCTGCTCGAAGCAGGCAGGCCGCTCGACCTGAAACCTTACGGCGTCGAGGCGCTCGGCGCGCTGCGCGTCGAAAAGGGCCATGTCGCCGGACCTGAAATCGATGGGCGCACGACGCTCGACGATCTTGGCCTCGGCCGCATGGCCGGCAAGCGTACCGGCTTCGTCGGGGACGTGCTGCGACGGCGCCCCGCCTTCCAGGCGCCCGACCGCCAGCGCCTGGTCGGACTGGAATGCATCGAGGAGGGAAAACGCCTTCGCGGTGGCGCCATCCTGTTTCTGCCGGGCGAGAAACCTTACGGCCACGGGCGCGGCCGCGTGACTTCCGTCACCTTCAGCCCCGAACGCGGCCACTATATCGGGCTGGCCTTGCTTGCCGGCGATGTCGCTAGCGAAGGAAGCGAGGTCGTGGCCGTCTATCCGATGAAGCCCGAAACGGTGCGTGCCCGCATCGTCTTGCCGGTATTCCTCGATCCGCAGGGGGAGCGGCTGCATGGCTAGTATTATGTCTTCGCAGGAGTTCAGCCTGTCTGTGGCCGATTGTCCGCTCATCCAGATCGAGGGCTGGGACGGGGCGCTGGCGCAATTCGAATCGAACCTTTCGGCATCACTCGGCACGAAACTTCCTGCCTCAGTCGGAGAGACGGTCCGTCACAAAGGTTTTCTCGTCATCCGCGTCGCGCCTCGCCGCTTGTGGCTGGCTCTCGACGACGGCGCGCAAGCACCTTCGCTTGCCGTCGATCCGGATCTCGGCTGTTCGGTTTCTCTCGACGAGGGTCGCGTGCGTTTCAGAATGGCTGGGGCCGACGTTGCGCCGGTCCTCTCCAGATGCATCACTGTCGACTGGCGCGCGCCGGCGGCCGCCCCGGGCCGCGCCGTGCTGACATCCTTGCACCATGTGCCCGTGCTGTTCCTGCGCACCGGCGAGACCGCGTGCGAACTCATCGTGCCGCGAAGTTTTTCGCAAAGCCTCTCGGACTGGATTGCTGACGCTGCGGGTTAGGGAAAAGACCAGGCGCGAACGCTCCCCTCAGGAGGAGCCACTCCACGGTCTCGCTCCTTGGATGATCTCTTGAGCACGCGCGGCAAAGCGACCGGCGAGCGGCCACTTGCCGGCCGCATCGGCCGACGCCGCGCTGCCTGCCCGCGCCCGGTCGGCGATGCCGACGAAGATCACCGCGAAACGGAACAGCGAAAAAACCAGGTGGAAGCGTTGCAGAGGCGCAGTGGGCACGGCATGCGCGAAATAATGGTCGAGGAATTCGCGCTGGTTGGGGATGCCGAGGGCAGGATGATCGAGGCCGAGGATGCCGCCATATTCGTCCGGGGTCGAATGCCAGGTCATCGAGCAAAAGCCGAGATCGGCGAGCGGATGGCCGACCGTCGACAGCTCCCAATCGAGAATGCCGATCACCTCCGGCTTGCCGGGATGGAACAGCAGATTTCCGAGGCGGAAGTCGCCATGGGCGATCGACACGCGTCCATCATCCGTGGGCAGATGCTGCGGCAACCAGTCGGCGACCGCTTCGAGTGCCGGAATTCTGTCACTCGGCGATTCCCTGAGCTGCCGGGTCCAGCGGCCAATCTGGCGCTCGAAATAGTTGCCGGGCCGGCCGTAATCGCCGAGACCGACCGCGTCGGGACGGACAGCATGCAGCTTGGCCATCGCTTCGGCCATGCCGAAATAGATGGCGCGTCGCTCCGCGGGGACGAGGCCAGGCAGCGAACAGTCGTGGAAGACGCGACCGTCCAGCCGCTCCATCAGGTAGAACGACGTGCCGAGCGGCTCGGCGCCGGCGTTATAGAGCACCGGCCGCGGCACCGGCACGTTGGTCGCTGCGAGAGCTTCAAGCACGCGGAACTCGCGGTCGACGGCATGCGCCCCGCGCAGGATCGGCCCGGCCGGTTTCTTGCGCAGCACCATGCGATGCGCACCATAGTCGACGAAGTAGGTGGGGTTGGACTGCCCGCCGCCGATCCGCTCGAGCGTCATTGCGGCATCGCCGAAGCGGTTCGCGAGAAAGCCCTTCAATGCAGCAGGATCGAAATCCGCATTCAACGGCATCTTTTCCTCCTGAGATGCCACCCCGCGTCCGCTATGCCTCGCCTTCGACGGTCCAGCGCCAGAAGCCCCTCTCCTCGTCGTTGAGGAAACGGTTCAGCACCATCTTGTGGACCTCATCGGCGCCGTCGACCAACCGCGCCTGGCGCGCATAGCGGTAGATCCATTCGAGCACCGTGTCCTTCGAATAGCCTCGCGCGCCATTGATCTGGATCGCCACATCGGCCGCGTCATGCAGCACATTGGCGACCTGGACCTTGGCCATCGATACTTCTTTGCGGGCAAAGCCGCCGCGGTCCAGCTCCCACGCAGCCTTCATCACCAGGATGCGGCCGATCTCGATGCGCATGGCGAGGTCGCCGAGCTTCAGCTGGACGCTTTCGCGGTCGGCGAGGCGCTGGCCGAAACCATGGCGCTCGGCAGCGTAGGCGCGCGCGATCTCAACGCAGCGCTTGGACAATCCAAGCCAGCGCATGCAGTGGGTAAGCCGCGCCGGGCCGAGCCGCACCTGCGTCACCTTCATGCCCCTGCCCTCGCCAACCAGCATGTCTTCGCCAGGGATTTCGAGCCCCTCGAATTCCAGCTCGCAATGCCCGCCATGCTCCTCCGGGCCCATGATCTCGATGCGGCGCATGATGCGCCAGCCCGGCTGGTCCTTGTGGAACATCAGAGCCGACAGACCATGGCGCGGATCGTCCGAGGTTCGCGCGATCAGAATGAAATGGCTGGCCTCCTCGGCGCCGGTGATGAACCATTTGCGGCCGGTCACCACATATTTGTCGCCGCGCCGTTCAGCACGCGTCATGATCATCGAAGGGTCCGAGCCGCCGCCGGGATGCGGTTCGGTCATGGCAAAGGCCGAGCGTACCTGGCCCTCGACGATCGGCTTCAGCCATTTTTCCTTCTGCGCCGGCGTGCCGAGCGCCTCCAGCACCATCATGTTGCCATCGTCGGGCGCTGCCGAATTGAACACCACGGGCCCGAAGATCGACCGGTTCATCTCCTCATAGCAAACCGCAATATCCATCTTGCCGAGACCGGCGCCGCCGGATTCGGGCTTGAGCTGCAGGCACCACAGGCCCGCCATACGCGCCTTGGCACGAAGCGTCTCCAGCAGCGGCAAGGCGACGTTTCCATGTGCGTCATAGGACGTCTTGTCGGCCTCGAGCGGCAGGATCTCACGCTCGACGAAGTCGGCAATGCGGACGCGGTAATCTTCGGTGCGGGCGGGAATGTCGAAATTCATGGACAAACTCCCAGCGATGAAACGAGGTGGCCACCATCGATGGACGAGATCGCCGAAAAGCATCGGGTCCATATCTGAAATCGAGCGCGCGCTCGTTTTCCTTATTCGCCTCTATCCCCTTTTGCAGCTGCCGTCATCCGGCGAAGCGTGGTTCCGCCACGCCCTTGATGCCAAGGCCGGTTATCGCGAGCAGGCTGCCGCGCAGGACGCCATCGCCGGGGAGGCGCGGAACGACCACCACGACTTCGATCTTCATGCCGTCCTCCTCTGTGGGCACCGTGCGGCGATAGGCGAGCCGCCTCAGAACTCGACCTTGTCGCCGCCCTTCAGTGACAGGATCTCGCGCGCCTCGTCGGGCGTCGCCACTTCCATGCCGAGCCCCTCGATGATCTTGCGGGCAAGCACCACCTGCTCGGCGTTCGATTTGGCAAGCTTGCCCTTGCCGGCCCACAGACTGTCTTCGAGCCCGACGCGGATGTTTCCGCCAAGCGCTGCCGATTGCGCCGCGATCCGCAATTGGCTGGCGCCGGCACCGAGCACCGACCAGCGGAACTGGTCGCCGAACAGCCGGTCGGCGGTGCGCTTCATATGGGCGACGTCTTCAGGGTGCGTGCCGATGCCGCCAAGCAGACCGAACACCGACTGCACGAAGAACGGCGGCTTGACCAGCCCGCGATCGGCGAAGTGGGAAAGATTGTAGAGATGGGCGATGTCGTAGCACTCGAACTCGAAGCGCGTGCCGTTGTCGTAGCAGGTCGCAAGGATGTATTCGATGTCCTTGAACGAGTTGCGGAAGACCAGGTCGCGCGTCGCTTCCAGATGCGGCTTTTCCCAGTCGAACTTGAAGGTCTCGTATTTGTCGACGAGGTGATAGAGCCCGAAATTGATTGAGCCCATGTTGAGCGAGGCGACCTCTGGCTTGAACTCGGCGGCCGGGCGCACGCGTTCCTCGACCTTCATGTAGGGACTGCCGCCGGTGGTGATGTTGATGGCGGCATTGGTGGCCTGCTTGATGCGCGGCAGGAAGCGGGCGAAGGCCGCCGGCGTCTGGTCGGGCTTGCCGGTCTCGGAGTCGCGGGCATGCAGGTGCAGGATCGCCGCACCTGCCTCCGCCGCCGCGATCGCCTCGGACGCGATCTGGTCCGGCGTGATCGGCAGATAGGGCGACATGGTCGGTGTATGGATCGCCCCTGTCACCGCACAGGTGATGATAATTTTGCCCCTGGTCTGCATAGCACCGGGCTTGCGGCTTGTTTCCGTCATCTTCCAAACTCCTGATCCGATTTTTTCTTGTGCGCGGCCAGCGCCATCAGCCGGCGGTCGCGCCAAACCTGCCGTTCGCCGAGTTCTTCCCGCGGCAGCCGCTTGCGGCGGTCGGCCTCCACCGTCTCGATGACTTCGCCGGCCCAGTCGACGCGGCGCAGCATCTGCGGAAAAATGTTGGCATAGATCGATTGATAGCGCTCGACATAGTCGCGTACACCGCCCGGCGCATTAAGGTCGATCGTTTCGAACGGACCCATGAATGACCAGCGCAGCGCCAGCCCGTCGCGAATGCCGGTATCAACATCCTCGACGCTGGCATAGCCGTCGGCGACAAGTCGAAAAGCCTCCTCCAGCAGCGCGCCCTGCAGGCGGTTCATGATGAAGCCGTCGAGCTCGTGCTTCATCACCAGCGGTGCGTGGCCCGCATCGACGAGGAAGGCGCGGGTCCTTTCGACCGTTTCGGAAGACGTCCATGGCGCCGGCACGACTTCCGCGGCCGGGATGAGGTAGGGCGGATTGATCGGATGCACGACTAGGCAGCGGTGCCGCCCTTGCAGATCGTCGGTGAATTTCGACGGCAGCAACGCCGAGGTGGAACTGGCGATCACCGCTTGCGGAGCGGCAATTGCATCGATCCGAGAGAACACCTCGCGCTTCACATCCAGGTTTTCCGGCGTGTTCTCCTGGATATGGACCGCATCGGCCAGCGCTTCTTCGAGCTCCGCAACGACGGCAATGCGACCAAGCACGACGTCGATTGCCTGCCCCCGCAGCAGATCATTCGCAGCGAGGTCGCCGAGCACGCCGGCGATGTAATCGTGCGCACCTTCGGTCGCGGCCGGCGACTGGTCCCACATCCGCACATCGTGGCCGGCGCGGGCAAAACTGATCGCCCAGGCCCGCCCGATGAACCCGCTGCCGACAATCGCTACTTTCATCATGGTCGGGCTCCTCAAAGGGTTTCGACATTGCCGTCGACGCCGAGCGATTGGCCGGAGATGTTGATCGCCGCATCGGACAACAGGAAAGCGACCATCGCGGCGACGTCATAGGGGCTGGTTATGCGGCGCAGCGAGATGTTGTGGAGATAGCGCTGCGTCATCTCCTCGTTCGACACACCGAGCTGTCTGGCCCGGTCGGCGATAACCTTGTCGATGCGTGGTCCCTCGATGATGCCGGGCAGGATGGCGTTGACCCTGATGCCGTGCGGTCCGAGTTCCTTGGCAAGGCTTTGCGTGAAACCGATGACGCCGAACTTGGCCGCCGAATAGGGGGTGCGGAAAGCGTAGCCATGGCGGCCGGCGGCGGACGACATCGAGACGATCGAGCCGCCGCCCGCCGCCTTGATCAGCGGCACGGCACGCCTGGCGCAGAGGAACTGGCCGGTCAGGCAGATGTCGATGCAGCGGCGCCACTCCGCCGGATCGATTTCGTCGACGCCGCCGGTCGGCCCGGCGATGCCGGCATTGTTGATCAGCGCGTCGAGGCCGCCGAGCTTTTCCGTCACCGTCTCGAACAGCCGGTCGACGTCGTCGTCGCGCGAGACATCGGCCTTGACCGCGGCGACCAGGGCGATCCTGTCCGGAGCGGCGGCCAGCGCCTCGTCGGAGACGTCGCAAACGACGATGCGCGCGCCGAGCCGCGACAGCGTTTCTGCAATGGCCAGGCCGATGCCGCCGGCGCCTGCCGTGACCAGCACGCGCTGCCCCTTCAGCCCGGTCAGAAAATCATCCGCCGACGACGGCGCCCCTTTGCTCATCGTGTATCCCTTCTCATTGCAGCCGCCGTTCGCGCAGCGCCATGACAGCGCCCAGAACGACCAAGCCGTACAATATTGCCCCTGAAATTGTGACGAAAGCACTGCCCTCTGCGAGGGCGACGGACGATTCCGTAATGTGAAATTTCTGCTTCAGCTGTTGCGAAGGGTCTGTTGCGCAATTCGCCAGGCCTGCTCCACATGCCGCCGGGCCGCGGCTTCGGCGGCATCGCCGTTGCGCGACTTGATCGCGTTCATAATGTCGGTCATTTCGGCAATTGCGGCATCGCGGCGATTCTCCGAAGCGATGGTCATGGAACGCAGCTGGTTGATGCGGACGTTCAGACCCTGGACGATCTCCCAGGCGATGCGCTTGTCGGCGGCATCGAAAAGCACCTCGTAGAATTTTGTGGTCGCCCGCATCACCTCGATCGGATTGGCTGATGCCCACGCCTTGAGCAGCACATCGAACGCGCGCTCAAGCGCGGCGATCTGGCCCTCAGTCGCCGTCAGCGCGCAGGCGCGCGCCGCGATGCCCTCCATCAGAGCGCGCAGTTCATAAATCTCGTCGGTGCGGCTGAGATCCGGCCTGGCCACCGCGGGTCCATGGCCAGGTATCATCTGGACGAGGCCCTCGGTCTCCAACTGCCGCAGGACCTCGCGCACCACCGAGCGACTGACGCCGAGCTGGTCGCAAAGCGGCCGCTCGACCAACCGTTCGCCAGGCTGGAAGTGAAACCCCATGATCGCGTCGCGCATGCGCTCCAGCGCCAGCGTTCTCAGCGTCTTGGCGGATCGTTCGATCCTCAGTGTGTCGTCGGCCAATTCATATACTCCCAGCATCCGCAAGAAACAGATTCGACGATCCGTTGACAAGGGATTTGGTCTTCAATAGTATGGTATACCATAAGACGGCTAGGCAAAAGCGGAACTTTTCCGGATGCCTCAGCCGACCCGACACCGAGGATTCGATGAAGCCGGCCATTCGAAAGATCGTCACCCATGTCGAGAACACGCTAATCGAAGGCGGCAAGGCGGCCCCCCGGCCGCTGCGCCTGATCGGCGTGGCGGCGGTGCTCGACAACCCCTGGGCCGGGCGCGGTTTCACCGAGGACCTTTCGCCCGAGATCCGCGCCTATGCGCCGGTTCTGGGGGAGATGCTGACCCATGAAATCCTCGCAGTTGCCGGATCCGGCGAAGCGATCGAAGGCTACGGCAAGGCCGCAATCTGCGGCACATCAGGCGAGATCGAGCATGCCTCGGCGCTCATCCACACGCTGCATTTCGGCAACCACTATCGGCGTGCCGTCGGCGCCAAGACCTATCTTGCCTTCACCAACCTGCGCGGCGGGCCGAACACGCCGATCATGATCCCGCTCATGGACAAGAACGATGAAGGCCGACGTTCGCACTACCTGACGGTGCACTTCCAGATCGGCGACGCGCCGGCGCCGGACGAGTTGGTGGTGGCGCTTGGCGCCTCGATCGGCGGACGACCGCATCATCGCATCGGCGACCGCTACCAGGATCTCAAGGAGGTCGGCGACCTGCATGGCTGAGCTGACGGACCGTGGCTGGCATCGCGGAACGGCGCCTGACGGCACCGGTTTCATCCGTGCCGGATCCGGCGCGCCGGTCCTTCTCATCCACGGTGTCGGCATGAACGCGGCAATCTGGGCACCCCAGATCGAGCTGATGAAAAACAGATGGGATGTGATCGCAATCGACATCCTGGGACACGGCCAGTCGCCGTTGCCGCCCGAGGACGCCAGCCTTGCCGATTATGCCGGACAGGCAATTCGGCTTCTCGATCACCTTGGCCTGGATGCCGTCTCGATCGTTGGCCATTCAATGGGGGCGCTGGTCGGGCAGGAAATCGCTCTCAATGCACCCGAACGGGTTCGTAGCCTCGTCTCGCTCAATGCGGTTTTTCGCCGCCCGGCGGAGCTTGCGCAGGCAGTGCGCGAGCGCGCCGCCGAACTGAATGGCGCGGAAAACCCGTCGGGGACGGACGCAACGATCGCGCGCTGGTTCGGCAACCCGGTCCCCGACAGCCTGGCCGAGGCGGCAAGGATGACGCGCGTGGCACTGCAAAGCGTCAACTCCGAGGGCTATGCGCGCACCTATCGACTTTTCGCCCATGCCGATGCGGCGCATGGCGATCGTCTTTCCGGTCTCGCAATGCCGGCCCTGTTCATGACCGGCTCGCAGGACAGGAATTCCTCGCCTGCGATGTCGGCGGCGATGGCACGCCTCGCGCCGCGCGGTCGCTGCGTCGTTCTGGAGGGCGAACGACATATGATGGCCGTAGCCTCGCCTGACGTGGTCACACGGCGCATTGTCGATTTTCTCGAGAGCAACGACGGCGCAAGCACATCGGCGCGACCGGCAATGGACACAGCCTTCGACGCGGGCGAATTCAGGCGGGCGCTCGGTTCCTTCCTGACCGGCGTTACAATCGTCACCGCGATCGGGCCGGAAGGAGAGCCTCTAGGCTTCACCGCCAATTCGTTTACATCCGTTTCGCTCGATCCGCCGCTTGTGCTGGTCTGCATCGCCAAGAAAGCGCTGGGTCATCCGGTGTTTTCGACCTCGAAATGCTTTGCCGTCAACGTGCTCTCGGAGGAACAGCGAGCCGCGTCCGGCGTCTTCGCTTCGAAATCGCAGGACAAGTTCTCGGCTGTCGAGTGGCGCTTCGGCCCGACCGGCAGCCCGCTGCTCGCTGGATCGGTGGCGACGTTCGACTGTGACATGGAGCAATTGGTCGACGCCGGCGACCATTCGATCCTCATCGGCCGCGTTCGCGAATTCTCCCACAATTCATCGCAGCCCCTCGGCTATTGCCGTGGCGCCTACGTCTCGCCCGGCCTCAGCCAGGAAGCACTGGCGGCCGCGCCGCCCGACATGGAGGTCGGCGCCATCCTCGAAGACGAAGGCCGCGTGCTGTTCCTCGAAACCGCCGACGGCTTTTTCGAACTGCCGGCGGGCCGAGGGCTCGGGGCGCCCGGCGACACGCGAAGCCTTAGGGGACGCCTCGCTGCGAAAGCCATCGAGGCTCATCTCGGATTCCTGTTTGCGGTCTGGGACGACGCCGCAAGCCCATCGCGAACGCATGTCTACTACCGCGGCACGGTAGCCGCGCCCCACTCCAGCGATCGCCAGGTCCGGCTCGTCGACATCGACAGGATTGCCGGACTGAACATCGCCGACGCTGCCGTGCGCTCGATGCTCGCCCGCTATGTTCGCGAATGTCGGGAGGATGCGTTTGGAGTCTATGTCGGCAACGAGGTCGAAGGTGAAGTCCGTCCGCTCGCCAAGCCGGTAGCAATCAACACTTCCAGTCCGGGTCAACAGATATGAAGTTCTCGCTCTTCGTCCATATGGAACGCTCGGACCCGGCAAAGCCGCATGCCGACCTCATCGATGAGCTTGAGGAGTTGGTCGTGATGGCCGAGGCGGCAGGCTTCGAGACGGCCTGGATCGGCGAACACCACGGCATGGAGTTCACCATCTCGCCAAACCCGTTCATCAACATCGCCTATCTCGGCGCCAGGACGAAGCGCATCCGGCTCGGCACAGGAACCGTCATCGCGCCGTTCTGGCATCCGATCAAGCTCGCCGGCGAGGCAGCCATGACCGATGTCGTCACCGGCGGCCGGCTCGACATCGGCATCGCCCGCGGCGCCTACAGCTACGAGTACCAACGCCTGTTCCCTGGGCTCGACGCCTGGGGCGCGGGCCAGCGCATGCGCGAGATCATCCCGGCCATCAAGGGCCTCTGGGAAGGCGATTTCGAGATGTCCGGCGAATTCTGGTCGTTTCCCTCGAGCACCTCGTCGCCTAAGCCGGTGCAAAAGCCGCACCCGCCGATCTGGGTGGCGGCGCGCGATCCGAACTCGCACGACTTCGCCGTCTCCAACGGCTGCAACGTCCAGGTGACGCCGCTCGCCTCCGGCGACGACGAAGTAACCAGCCTGATGGAGCGCTTCAACGCGGCGTGCGCGGCGCATCCCGACATGGCCCGCCCCGAGATCATGCTGCTGATGCACACATTCGTTGCCGAAGACGCCGCCGATGCGGAGCAACTGACGAGGGACCTGTCGCTGTTCTACTGCCAGTTCGGCGCGTGGTTCCAGAACAAGAAGCCGGTTCGCCAAGGCATATTGGAAGCGCTCTCCGACGACGAGATCGCAGCAATGCCGCAATATGCGCCGGACAAAATCCGACAGAACCTGGTCATCGGCGAAGCCGAAGAGGTGATCACCCGGCTTAAGGCATATGAGGCGCTCGGCTATGACCAGTACTCGATCTGGATCGATAGCGGTCTGCCGCACGAGCGCAAGAAGAAGTCGCTGCAGCTGTTCGTCGACAAGGTGATGCCGGCCTTCGGGCATGGGAGGCCGCAATGACCCTTGTGGCCTTCAGCAACTTCATAGATGGGGCGTTCGATACGCCGACAGCCACCTTCGAAAGCATCGATCCATCAACCGGAGCGCCCTGGGCGACGATGCCCGCCGCAACCGAGGCCGATGTCGACCGCGCCGTCGAGGCGGCGCACCGGACGCTGCACTCGGCCGCGTGGGCCTCGCTGACGGCGACGGCGCGCGGCAAGCTGCTGATGCGCCTCGGCGACCTGGTCGTCGCCAATGCCGGCCGCCTAGCCGAACTGGAAACGCGCGACACCGGCAAGATCATCCGCGAGACCCGCGCCCAGATCGCCTATGTCGGCGACTATTATCGCTACTATGGCGGGCTTGCCGACAAGCATGAAGGCTCGCATGTGCCGATCGACAAGGCCGATATGGACGTCACCATCCGACGCGAGCCGATCGGCGTCGTCGCCGCCGTCGTGCCGTGGAATTCGCAGCTCTTCCTTTCGGCCGTCAAGCTCGGCCCGGCGCTGGCCGCCGGCTGCACGGTCGTCCTGAAAGCCTCGGAGGACGGTCCAGCGCCGCTGCTGGCCTTCGCCGAACTCGTTCATGAGGCCGGATTTCCCGCCGGGAGCGTCAACATACTGACCGGGTTCGGGCACGATTGCGGCCGGCGCCTGACAAGTCATCCGCTGGTTTCACGCGTCGCCTTCACCGGCGGGCCTTCGACCGCTCGCGCTATCGTCCGCAACACGGCGGAAAATCTCGCCTATACGACGCTGGAGCTGGGCGGGAAAAGTCCGGTTGTCGTTTTCGCCGACGCCGACTTGGACAGCGCGGCCAACGCGGTGGTGGCCGGGATTTTCGCAGCGTCTGGACAAAGCTGCGTCGCCGGCTCCCGGCTGCTTGTCGAGCGTTCGATAAAGGCCGAGTTCCTGGACAGGCTGAAGCACAAGGCCGAGGCCATCAAAATTGGTGATCCGCAGGATCCAGCCACCGAAATGGGACCGCTGGCAACGCCACGTCAGCGGGAATGGATCGAGAAGATCGTTGCCGAGAGCCTCGCCAATGGCGGGACGTTGGTCACCGGCGGAAAAAGGCCCGACAATCATCCGCACGGCTTCTACTACGCACCGACCATCATCGATGCCGAGGATTCAGCGCTGCCCTGCGTGCGCGAGGAATTGTTCGGTCCGGTGCTCAGCGTTCTCACCTTCGACACGGAAGCCGAAGCCCTGGCGCTTGCCAACGATACGGCGTTCGGCCTCGCTTCGGGCGTGTTCACCACCAATCTCGCCAAGGCGCACCGCATGGCGCGCGACATCCATGCCGGCATCGTCTGGGTCAACACATACCGCGCCGTTTCGCCGCTCGTGCCGTTCGGCGGCTATGGTCAGTCGGGGTTCGGCCGCGAGGGCGGGCTCGACGCCATCCGCGACTACACGCGCTCGAAGTCGGTGTGGATACGCGTATCCGACGAGCCGATCCCGGATCCGTTCGTCATGCGATGAGGCAGCGTCAACGCGCAATTTCACAAAAACAAGAAAGCAACCAACAGAGGAGAATGAGATGAAACTGATTTTGACCGGCATTTTGGCCGCACTCCTGGCAGCCACTGCCGCACACGCCGATGAAATGGTGTTCACCAGCTGGGGCGGAACCACCCAGGAGGCGCAGACCAAATCCTGGGCTGCTCCGTTCGAAGCCAGTTCCGGCATCAAGGTCCTGCAGGACGGCCCGACCGACTACGGCAAGCTGAAGGCCATGGTGGAAGGCGGCAGCGTCGCCTGGGATGTCGTCGATGTCGAGATGGATTTCGCCATCAAAGCGGCCAAGGACGGCCTGCTCGAGCCGATCGATTTCAACGTCGTGCCGAAAGCTGATCTCGATCCTCGCTTCACCACCGAGCATGCGGTCGGCAGCTTCTACTACTCCTTCGTTCTTGCCTGGAACAAAGGGGCGGTGTCGGCTGAGCCAACCGGCTGGGCCGACATGTTCGACCTGACGAAATTTCCCGGCAAACGCACCTTTTACAAATGGTCGGCACCGGGCGTCATCGAGATTGCGCTGTTGGCCGACGGCGTGCCGGCGGACAAACTCTATCCGCTCGACCTCGACAGGGCGTTCAAGAAACTCGACACGATCAAATCGGAAATCGTCTGGTGGGACAGCGGCGCGCAGTCGCAGCAGCTGATCGCCTCCGGTGAAGCAGCCTTCGGGCAGCTCTGGAATGGACGGGTCTTCGCCCTCGAGCAGGACGGCGCCGATGTCGGCGCATCCTGGAAACAGAACATGACTGCCGCCGACGTGCTCGTCATCCCCAAGGGTTCGAAGAACAAGGCGAGCGCGATGAAATTCCTGGCCACAGCGACAAGCGCGAAAAGCCAGGCCATGTTTGCCGAAGCAAGCGGCTACGCCCCCATCAACACGGCAGCCAAGGCCGAAATGCCGGCCGATGTCGTCAAGTCGCTGCCGGACGCCTATGTCGACGGGCAGATCAACCTCGACATGAACTACTGGGCTGAAAACCGCGACAAGATCGCCGAGCGCTGGTACGCCTGGCAGGCCAAATAGCCGCCGACCTCACCCATGAACCGGCGGGGCGTCGCTAGGGCGTCCCGCCTGAGCTGCCGGGATCATCGCCATGTCGGGCAATTTTCTTCATCGACAGCCAATCCTCCGAAGGCCCGACGGTATCGGCGGCGCCCTACCGGCGCTAACCCTTATCGCCCTGTTCTTCGTGGTGCCGGTTGTTGCGCTGCTGTTGCGCAGCGTGACCGAACCGGTGCCGGGCCTGCAGAACTACGCAATCCTGTTTGGCGACGGCACCTATGCGCGGGTCTTCTTCAACACCTTTCTGGTCGCCACCGTCGTCACCGCCGTAACCGTGGTCGTGGCGTTTCCGGTCGCCTGGATGCTGGCGATCATGCCGCCTGCCCTCGGCTCGATCGTCTTCGGCATCATCATCCTGTCGATGTGGACCAATCTGCTCACCCGCACCTATGCCTGGATGGTGCTGCTCCAACGCACCGGCGTCATCAATCGGACGCTGATGGATATCGGCCTGATCAGCGAGCCGCTGCCGCTGATCAACAACCTGACCGGCGTCACCATCGGCATGGTCTACATCATGCTGCCCTTCATGATACTGCCACTGGTCGGAACGCTGCGCGCCATCGATCCGATGACGCTGCGCGCCGCCGCTCTGTGCGGTGCCAGCCCCTTCGACGCCTTCCGCCGCATCCTGCTGCCCTTGTCGCTTCCCGGAATCGCTGCAGGCGGCCTGATGGTTTTCGTCATGTCGCTCGGCTATTTCGTGACACCAACGCTGCTCGGCGGCACCTCCAACATGATGCTCGCCGCAATGATTGCCCAGATGATCCAGTCCTTGCTCAACTGGGGGCTCGGAAGCGCGGCGGCTTTCATCCTGCTTTTGGTGACCATGGCGCTCTACGCGCTGCAACTGCGTCTCGTCGGCGCCAAGCGCATGACAGGAGGCATCTGAGATGCTGCTCGACTACGACCGGCTCGGCTGGCTGCGTGCAGCACTTCTGGGTTTCACCGGCCTGGTCGCGGCGTTTCTGCTGCTGCCGGTTGTTTTCATCGTGCTTCTGTCGTTCGGGTCGTCGCGGTGGCTGGCTTTTCCGCCACCAGGCTGGACGCTGAAATGGTATGAGGAGCTCTTCGCCGATCCGGCCTGGCTCGAAGCGGCGCTGACCAGCGCGCGCATCGCCGCCATGGCCGCAATTCTTGCCGTCGTCATCGGGCTACTGGCTTCTTTCGCCCTGGTCCGGGGACAGTTTCGCGGGCGCAACACGCTTCGCGGCCTGCTGCTGACGCCAATGGTGCTGCCGGTCGTCGTCTTCGCCATCGCCATCTATGCATTCTTCCTGCGGATCGGGCTCGGCGGCACCACGGCAGGCTTTGTAATCGCCCACACGGTCCTGGCATTGCCGTTCGCCATCATTCCGATCACCGCGGCACTCGAAGGCTTTGACAAATCCATCGAGGACGCGGCGATCGTCTGCGGCGCAAGCCCATTCGAAGCAAAACTCCGGGTGACCTTGCCGGCGATCAAGATCGGGATTTTTTCGGCGGCGATCTTTGCCTTCCTCGCCTCGTGGGACGAGGTGGTGGTCGCGATCTTCATGGCCAGCCCCACCTTGCAGACCTTGCCGGTCAAGATCTGGGGCAGCCTGCGCCAGGATCTCAGCCCGGTCATCGCCGCGGCCTCCAGCCTTCTCGTTCTCCTGACGCTGGGCCTGATGATCGTAACCGCACTCATTCGGCGGAAATTGTCGAAATGACCGAACCGTTCCTCTCCATTCGCGACCTGCGCAAGGCGTTCGGCAGCTTCGTCGCCGTGCAGGATGTCACGATCGATATACCAAAAGGCGAATTCCTGACCTTTCTCGGCCCTTCCGGCTCTGGCAAGTCGACGACGCTCTACGCAATCGCCGGCTTTCAGCAGCCGACATCCGGCGACGTTCTTCTCAAGGGCAGGTCGCTGCTGTCGGTGCCGTCGCACAAGCGCAACATCGGCATGGTGTTCCAGCGCTACACGCTGTTCCAGCATCTCACCGTCGCCGAGAACATTGCCTTTCCGTTGCGCGTGCGCCGCCGGCCGGACGCCGAGGTGAAACGAAAAGTCGCCGAAATGCTGTCGCTGGTGCGGCTCGAGAGTTTCGGCGGCCGATATCCCGGCGCGCTTTCCGGCGGACAGCAGCAGCGCGTGGCGCTTGCCAGGGCGCTCGCCTACGATCCGCCGATCCTTCTGATGGACGAGCCGCTTTCGGCGCTCGACAAGAAGCTGCGCGAGGAAATCCAGGCCGAGATACGGCGTATCCACCGCGAAACCGGCGTAACGATCCTTTACGTCACCCACGATCAGGACGAGGCGCTGCATCTTTCGGATCGCATCGCGCTGTTTCGGGACGGGCGCATCGAGCAGATCGGCACCGGTGAGGACCTCTATCTGAGACCTGCGAGCGAATTCGTGGCCAGTTTCATCGGAAATTCCAATTTCCTGCCGGCCGAGCATCTTGAAACCGTCAACGGCGCCGCCACGATCCGCCTGGCCGATGGCTCGGTTGTCTCCGGCGTGAGGATCGATCAGGACTTCAGCCAAGGCCAGAAGACCCGGCTGATGGTGCGGCCGGAAGCGTTTCGACTGAGACCCGGCCCTGCCACTGCCGGGCTTGCGGTCGAATTCATCGACACCGCCTTCTTCGGCGAGCGGCGGCGCGTCATCGCGCGCACGGCCGCCGGCCAGGAGATCGACGTCAGGCCGACATCCGACATGGCGCAACCAAAGGACGGCGTCGCCTCGCGCGGACAGCAGATTTTTTTCGATCCCGCCGCCGCATTTCTGTTTCCGGCCTGACAGGCGCGCTGGCGGTCTGGAACGGATCTCAGGCAGCCGGTGCCTCGATGGTGACGCCGTATTTGGCGGCGATGGCCACGACCTTTGCCATCTCTGGCGTGCCGGCGGCGGTCGCGGCGTCCATTTCCGCGAACATCTGATCAAGGCCGCAACTCGGCGCGCAGAAGACGAGCACGCGAGCTGGCTTGTCGGCGTCATTGCGGATGGCGTGGCGCCGGCCGCGTGCGCCGAAGAAGAAACCGCCGGGCGCAACGCGACGGGGCGCGGACTCGCCCTCGAATTCGATGACGAGTTCGCCGCTCAGCACATAGAAGCCTTCATCCTCTCGGGCATGGATGTGCGGTGGCGTTGCCGCGCCCGGCGGAACCATGGACTCCCAGAGCGAGAAGGACCCGGCGGTCTCGGCACCGGTGGCTTTGTAGATATGGGTGATACCCAAAACGTTGAGCGTCGAGCCGGCCGCCGGCTCGCGCACGAACGCTTCGGCCGCTGCAGCTTTTGCATTCATCGTCGATCTCCTTCGTGGTTCGGGTCGCTCACCAGAAGATAGGCCTTGCCGGCAAAATCGGCGAGGTACGAGTGGCCGTGGGCAGCAATTTTCGCAGCAACAATGCGGAGATGCTGCGCGTTGCCGCGCCCGACGGCATCGGCTGGGCGGCGGCTTGAAATTTCCTCGGTCTCGCCCACGTACTGAAGCTACGCTGGCGTTACGCCGGCTTTCACCCGCGATACCTGGGAGCACCTGATGCCGACCCGCCGCTATGCCATCCTTGAAGCGCCGTCCTCGCTGGGTCTGGCGACCGACGGCGTTGAAGCCTTGCCCGGTCGGCTGCTGGAACAGGGCCTCGCCGAACGCATCCATGCGCGCCGCGCCGGGCGGCTGGCCGTCCCGCCGAAAGACCCGAAGCCCGACCCGGCCACCCTGACGCTGAATGCCAAGGCGATCGCGGCGTGGTCACCCAAGCTCGCCGACGCCGTGGAGGAGGTGCTGCACGCCCGCGAATTCCCGGTGGTGCTGGGCGGCGACTGTACGATCCTGCTGGGTCCGATGCTCGCGCTGCGCCGGCGCGGCCGCTACGGCCTGTTCTTCATCGACGGCCACGCCGATTTCTTCCAGCCGGAAGCGGAGCCCAACAGCGAAGGCGCGTCGATGGAGCTGGCCTTCGTCACCGGCTACGGGCCGGCGCTGCTGACCGACCTGGAGGGCCGCCGCCCGTTGGTTCGCTCCGAGGACACTGTCGCCTTCGCGTATCGCGACCACGAGGACCAGGCCGAATACGGCAGCCAGCCTTTGCCAGCAGAGCTCATGGCTTACGATCTGCACGCCATCCGCCGCCTGGGCGTCGAATCCGCCGCCCAAGCGGCGGTTGGCCACCTGACGCGGGCGGAACTCGACGGCTTCTTCATCCATCTCGACGCCGATTGTCTCGACGATGCGATCATGCCGGCGGTCGATTTCCGCGTACCGGGCGGGCTGTCGTGGGACGAGCTGTCGGCGGCGCTCCGCATCATCCTGGCGAGCGGCAAGGCGGTCGGGATCGAGGTCACCATCTACAATCCGCGCCTCGACGAGGACGGCAGCGCCGGCCGTGGCCTCGCCGATGTCGTGGCCGCCGCGCTCGGCACAGCCGCGCCCGATTGAGCGGACGGGAGCACTCTTGACCGTTGGGGCTTCGACTTCGCTGCCACACGCAACCACCTCTCCGAGCGAGAATCCCGCGCCTTATCCGCCCCCTGGATGATGGCAGGCAACCAGGCGACCGTCTCCCGTGCTCTGCAGCAGCGGACGCTCGTTGCGGCACGTGGAAGTGACGGCCGGGCAGCGGGTGTGAAACCGGCAGCCGGAGGGTGGGTTCATCGGGCTCGGCAAGTCACCCTTCAGGACAAGCCGCTCGCGTCGCGCCCGATCGATACTGGGTATCGGCACCGCGGAACGGAGTGCCGTGGTGTAGTGGTGCCTGGGCGCCGCAAAGACCAGATCGGTCGGCCCGCTCTCCACGACCGATCCCAGATACATGACGGCCACGCGCGTCGAAATCTGGCGCACCACGGATAGATCATGGGCGATGAATACATAGGTCAGGTTGAACTCCTCGCGCAGATCGGCCAGCAGATTGACGATCTGGGCCTGGATCGAAACGTCGAGCGCCGAGACCGGCTCGTCGGCCACGATCAGCCTTGGCCGGAGCGCCAGCGCGCGAGCAATGCCGATCCGCTGCCGCTGGCCGCCCGAGAATTCGTGGGGATAGCGCGACGCGTGTTCGGGGGACAATTCGACCCGGCGCAGAAGCTCGGCGACGCGGTCCGTCATTTCCGATGCCGAGAGGCGCTCATGGATGCGGAACGGATCGGCCAGCAGATCGCCGACCCGCCGACGTGGATTGAGCGAGGCGCTCGGATCCTGAAAGACCATCTGCATCTGTCGCCGCAACGGACGGAGCTGACGCTGGGACGCGTCGGTAATGTCGCGGCCCTCGAACTCCAGAGAACCGGAGGTGATATCGGTCAGGCGCACCAGGCAGCGGCCAAGGGTGGATTTGCCGCAACCTGACTCCCCGACAATGCCAAGCGTTTCCCCGGGCCAGATGTCGAGCGATACCGTGTCGACCGCCTGGACCCTCCGGCGCTGCGCCGGCAAGATCGAGCGGCCGACGTGATAATGTTTCGACAGGTCGCTGGTCCGGAGCAGCGGGCGCTCCCGCAGCACGCCGCTCATATTGGCGTCTCGATGCTGGCAACCTCGCGGATATGAAACTTGCGGCTGGTTTCCGGCAATGCGCAAGCAGCACGATGGCCGTTCCCGCCGACAAGCGGGGGCTGGACAATGCAGGCATCGTGGCGGAACGCACAGCGCGGACCGAACGCGCAGCCTTTCGGCAGGTTGGAGAGGGACGGCGGAGCTCCCGGAATCGCGGCGAGCCGTGCCGGACGCTCACCATCCATCGGCGGGATCGAGCCGAACAGGCCCCAGGTGTAAGGATGCAGCGGCGTTCGGAACACGCTGCTCTTGCGGCCCTCCTCGACGAAGCGTCCGCCATACATGACCAAGACCCGATCCGCGACCTGGGCGACGACGCCAAGATCGTGTGTGACCAGGATCACCGCCGAGCCGAACTGATCGCGCAGCCGTCCGATCAGTTCGAGGATCTGCGCCTGCACGGTCACGTCCAGGGCCGTGGTCGGTTCATCCGCGACAAGCAGCGCCGGGTTGCACGAGAGCGCCATCGCAATCACCGCACGCTGGCGCATGCCACCGGAGAGCTGGTGCGGATAGCCGTCGACGACCCGATCAGGATTGGCAATGCCGACCGCATCCAGCAACTGCACCGCCCTCGCCCGCGCCGCCCGCGCCGACACTTTCTCATGCGCACGCACCTGCTCGCCGATCTGGTTGCCGATCGTATGCACCGGGGTGAGCGCCGACATCGGATCCTGGAAGATCATCGCGATCTGGCGGCCGCGAATGGCATCGAGCGCACGCCGGTTGAGCCCGACGAGCTCCTGCCCCATGAAGCGGATTGAACCGGAGACGACGGCATTGGGGCTGTCGATCAGCCCCATGATGGCCAGCAAGGTCTGGCTTTTGCCGGAACCGGACTCACCGACGACACCGACGATCTCCCGCTGCTCGACGGCAAACGAGACGCCTGCCACAGCCCGCACCAGCCCCGCGTCGCTGCGGAAGGATACGGTGAGACCCTCGACGACGAGAAGGGGAGCGTTAACGGACATCGCGAGCCCTCGGGTCGATAAAGACGAAGACGACATCGACGACGAAGTTTGCCATCACCACGAAAAACGAGGCGTAGATCACCGTGGCAAGGATCATCGGCAGGTCGAGGGTCTGCAGTGCCTCATAGGTCAATTTCCCGACGCCCTGCAGCCCGAAGACCACTTCGGTCAACAGCGCGCCGCCGCCGACCAAGGCACCGAAATCGAGACCGAACATGGTGACGAATGCCACCAGTGACGTCCTGAGGCCGTGATGCAGCAAAACCCGCCGCTCGCCGATCCCCTTGGCCCGCGCGGTGCGGATAAAATCCTCCTGCATCATCTCGATCAGACTTGCCCTCAGCACCCGTCCGTAAAGGCCGACATAAAGCGTCGCCAGCGTGAACCACGGAATGACGAGCGCCTTGAACCAGCCCCAGGGGTCCTGTGTCAGGGGGATGTAGCCGAGCGGAGGAACCCAAGAAAACAGCCAGGTGTCATGCCAGCGGCTCTGTGTCAGCAGATTGGCGACCTCGCCGAGCCAGAAGACCGGAACGGACACTCCAATCAGGCTCAGGATCATCAGCGCCCGGTCGATGAATGTGCCGCGCGTCGCGCCGGCGATCACCCCGACGATCAGTCCGCCGAGCACCCACAGCACCGCCGCGCCGCCGACCAGCGACAGCGTAACCGGAATGGCCCCTGTCACCGCAGGAATCACGCGCTGCCCGCGATTGACGAAGGAGGTGAGGTCGCGGCTGACGAAAAGCCGATTCATCATCAGCCCGTATTGCACCGGCAATGGCCGATCGAGACCGAAATCGTGGCGGACCTGGACCAATGTCTCCTGGGAGGCGTTGCGGCCGGCAATGCGCGCCGAGGGATCGGCACCGGGCGTGGCGAAGAAGATCAGGAAAGCGACGATGCTGATGCCGAACATGACCAGCACCATCTGGCCGAGCCGAAAACTCATGGCGGCAAGCACTAGATGCCCCTCGGCGAGGATTTCGGATCGAGCGCATCGCGCACGCCGTCGCCGAGAATGTTGAGAGCCAGCACAGTGATGACAATGGCAAGCCCGGGCGCCAGCGCCACGATCGGCCTGGAATAGAGCAGGCCCTGACCGTCCTGGATGATCGTGCCCCAGCTGGCGTCCGGCGGTTGCACGCCGATCGACAGAAACGACAGCGAGGATTCGGTCATCATGTTGAGTGCCAGGATCAACGGCACGAAAACGATGATGCGCGTCACCACATTTGGCATGATGTCGCGCAGCAGGATGCGCCAGGGCGACGCGCCAAGCCCGATCGCCGCGGTGACGAATTCGGCCTGCATCAAGGTCAGGACATGGCCACGGATCGGCCGTGCCACATAGGGCACATAGACGATGCCGATGATGAAGATCGGCAGCCACAGGCTGCCGGAGCGGATTTCGAACGGACCGATCTGGATGCTCTGCGCGATCAGCACGATCGACAGCGAAATCGCCAGCAGGAAAACCGGGAACGCCCAGAGCACGTCGAGAATACGCGACAGGCCGACGTCGACAATGCCGCCGAAGAACCCGGAAACAACCCCCAGAAAGGTCGCCAGGACGAGGCACAGCACAGCCGCAGCGCCAGAGATCAACAGCGAATCCCGCCCGCCATAAAGCAGCCGCGCCGCGACGTCTCGGCCCTGATTGTCGGCGCCGAGCAGATACGGGCCGATCCGCCAGGTCGGCCCAATCGGCGTCATGCCGAGGCCAAGGCCTTCGGTGGAAGCCTGCAGTACCGGCTGGGTCACCCCATCGATGACGATCTCGCCGTTGAGATTGGTTACGAAAGGATCCGTGTGGGCGATGTATTGCGCATAAAGCGGCGCCGCCAGCGAAGCGATGACGATGACGACGAGCACACCGAACGCCGCTATTGCCGAACGATCGGCTTTAAGCTTGCGCCATGCCGTGCGCCATGGGCCAGCGGCGGCCTGGCGGACCGGGGCGGCAGGCTGGTCCGCAATGACATTGACCATGAACGGGGGACCATAAACGGGATTGCCTGGCAAAAATCTCGACCTGGAAGATGCGCTGATCCGGCGGAAAAGGAAATGCGACGGAGCGCCGGTGGCACTCCGTCGCATTGGCTCGAGGGGATCATTCGACCCAGGACTGGCTGACGATCCAGTAGAATTGCGGGCTGAAGGTGAAGTTCTTCAGCCTGGAAGAGACGACATCGACCCGCTTGGGTGTGAACAAAACAGCGACCGGGGCCTTGTCCGTCACCGCCTTGTCGATGGCCGTCCACAGCGTTGCGCCCTTGGCTGGGTCGGCGATGGTGGCTGTCTCTGCTTCGGCCATCGACGCGTCGATCGATGTGTCGCAGAACCCGGAAATGTTGACCGAGGCGTCCGAGCCCGGCGTGAATGAGGCACAGCTGAACAGCACTTCCAGAAAATTGGATGGCGCCGGGTAATCCTGGAACCATTGCGAGACCGAGATCTGCACCTTGTTGTTGGTGTTCTGGATGTAGGTGAACTGGATGTTCTGCGAGATCGGCTTGACCGATGTCTTGTAGCCGAGCTGGTTGAGCACGTCCTGCAGATAGACCCCGATCGACTTCGAGACGCTGCTGTCCTCGGTGATGATCGTCACCTCCTGACCAGCGGTTCCCGATTCAGCAACCAGTTGTTTGGCCTTGTCCATATCCGGCGCCGACCACTTTTCGCCCGGATTGGCGGTGAATGGGCAATAAGGCGCGAATGACGGGAAGCCCGGCGGCAGGATCTGGCAAGCCGGCTGCGCCAGATTGCTGCCGCCAAAGAGCTTGATGATCGCGGCGCGGTCGATGGCGAAGTTCACCGCCTGGCGAACACGGATGTCGTTGAACGGCGCCAGATTGTTGTTCAACGGCGCATACCACATCGCCATCAGCGGATGCACCGTGACCTGCTTGGCATATTTGGTGCCGAGTTCGCCGAGACGGTCCGCCGGCGGCGGATCGAACATCCAGTCCGCCTGCCCGTTCTCGACCGCCGTCACCGCCGCTTCGTCGGTGAGGCCGAATTCATAGTCGATCTCGTCGGGATACCCTGCCGGCTGGGCTTCCTTGCTCCATTCCTTGAAGTGAGGATTGCGCACCATTTTCATCAGCTTGTTCGGGTCATAGCTCGCGATCATGTAGGGCCCAGTGCCCGGGATCGGATCAGTGCCGGCATCCTTGAGCGGCGCGCCCGCCGGCAGGATCGCCGCGTGCGGAATGGCGATCTTCTGCAGGAACTCGGCATCCGGCTGGACCAGGTTGAAGGTGATCGTTCCGGCTGCGTCGTCAACCGACAGGCCGCCATCGAGGGTGCATGTCGCCGGGGTTTTCAAACACGCATCGGCGCCGACGATGCCGTTGTAGAAGGTCCCGGCCGTCGGCCCGCTGATCTTGAAGATGCGCTGGAACGAAGCCACCACATCCTTGCTGGTGACGTCCGAGCCGTCGGCGAACTTGATGCCTTTGCGCAGCTTGAAGACGTAGGTCTTGCCGCTGTTTTCGACCTTCGGCAGGGTTTCGGCGAGATCTGCGACCACCTCGAAGCCGGTCTTGTCGCCGGCCTTTTTGTAGGTCACCAGACCATCGTAGAGAATATAGTTCATCTGGAAAAACTGCAGCGTGTAATTGATATGCGGATCGGCGGTGCCGGCAGCGGCGTTGGCCAGCAAGCGGAGCGTGCCGCCAAGCTTGCCTTCCGCGGCCAAGGCAGTGCTCGGCGGCGACACGATCGTCATGCCGAGCAGAGCCAGGCCGGGTATCAACGCTGCCAGTGCCTTTTGGACTGCAAGTGCCTTCTGGGGTCGCATGGCTGTGTTTCCTCGTGGAAAGCGTGTCGACTGGCCACGCTATACGCAATCGACGACCGCGGCGTGGCTGGAAATGATCTGGGTCGCGGGTGGGTCTGCGCACCTTCGCCCAATCGGAAAAGACTACGACCAGCGAAGCCGAGCAGGATAGCTATTAAGATAGATAGGTCGGAGAGGCCAGCCTTAAGCCTATTTATTGGGCACGCGGGTGACATGGCTATTTGACAAGCAATGGCCAGCGGGTAAGCTTGTCGCATGCAGGGCTTTTCAGGCGATCTAGAGAGCCGGTTCCGAACGGGAATGAGCATCGACGCCGCCATGGCGGTGGCGACCGATGTGCTGGAGCCCGTCGGTTTCACCTCATTCATCTATGACTATACGCCCGTGCCGGTCAGCCATGAGGGCGACCTGATCACCCCGTCGCTGATGGCTCTGCACAACGTGCCGCGCGACATGCAGGATCTCTGGTGCAAAGGCGGCTATTATCAGCTTGACCCGGTGCAGGAAGCCGCGCTCGCCGTATCGAGGCCGTTCCTCTGGTCGCACAAGGGCGTTCAGAGCACCGTCATGCAGCATGTGCTTCGGTCCAGGCATGATCCGGTGATCAGCTATCTGCTCGATACCAGGATGACCTGCGGCGTCACCGTGCCCATCCGTCTTGCCGGTGGGGATCTGGCCACCTTCACCGCGATCCGCGCCGACCCAGAGCCAGGGTTCGAGGCCGAAGCAAGGCAGTTAATCGCCGAAATCGGCGATCTGGGCCATCTCTTGCACGACTCCGTCTACGCCGGTTTCGATGCCGGCATCCGCACCTGCCCATACGTCCACCTGACGTCGCGCGAGCGCCAGTGCCTGCGCCTCGCCGCCGCCGGACTGACGGCCAAGCAGGTCGCGCGCGAGATTGGCCGCGCGGTGCCGACAGCAACGCTGCATCTCAACGCGGCGACACGCAAGCTTGGCGCGCGCAACCGCTTCCACGCCATCGCGCTGGCTGCCCACTACCGGCTGCTCGAGCCGGAGCATTGAGGCGCTCCGCCTGAGGGCTCCTCCCGCCACGGCAAACCTATAAATAGTGCTAGCTGTAAATGCGCCGGGCCGCTTAGTACCGTCGGCCGCAAACAAGGCTTGGGAGGGTCCGTCACTTTGGTTCCTGCCGCGCCATGACCCGGAGCTTGGAACTGTGACGGCACATGCGACCACCGAAGGATTCAGCGACTACCGGGGCTACCGCACCTGGTATCGCGTGATCGGAGATCTCAACTCGGGCAAGCTGCCATTGGTCATCGCTCACGGCGGGCCGGGCTGCACCCACGACTATGTCGATTCGTTCAAGGAGCTTGCCGATACCGGGCGGGCGGTCATCCACTACGATCAGATCGGCAACGGCAAATCGACCCATCTGCCCGACAAGGGCGGCGACTTCTGGACCGTCGATTTCTTTTTGGGCGAACTCGATGCGCTGCTCGCCCACATTGGCATTGCCGAGCGTTACGCCCTGCTCGGCCAGTCCTGGGGCGGCATACTCTCGGCCGAACATGCCGTGCGACGCCCTGCCGGGCTCAAGGCATTGATCCTGGCCAATTCGCTGGCCTCGATGGCGCTATGGGTGGAAGGCGCGCTGCAATTGCGGGCCGGGCTGCCGGCCGATGTGCAACTCGCGCTTGACCGGCACGAGGCAGCCGGGACCACCGATCACCCGGATTATGTTGCGGCAACCAAAGCCTTCTATGACCGCCACGTCTGCCGTGTCCGTCCAACGCCGCGGGAGGTCGCCCGGACATTCGCGGCAATCGACGCGGATCCGACGGTTTATCACACCATGAACGGACCCAATGAATTCCACGTCATCGGCACGATGCGGAACTGGACCATCGTCGAGCGCCTGCATCTGATCGAGGCGCCGACGCTGGCGTTCCGCGGATTTTACGACGAAGCGACCGAAGCCTGCGTCCAGCCCTTTCTCGATCATATTCCCGACGTCGAAGGCATGGTCTTCCCAAATTCCAGCCATATGCCGCATGTCGAGGAGAAGGACGACTGCCTCGCCGCCGTCGGACGCTTTGTCGCCAAATACGATTGAGGCCCATGCCCCACAGCGGCCTGTCTTTGCGCAAGCTGATTGTGCTGGGCTTAGAGCCCGCCCGATTTGCTCATAATCTCTCCACGATCAGCCGCGATGGCCTCGTTGCATCGAGGAAAACCGTGTTGCGCGCCACTTGCCGGCTACGGCCGAGCCCCGCCGGCGCACCGGTGTTCGGATTGACGTCGAACTTCGGAAAATTGCTCGAAGAGATGTCCAGCCGCAGCCGATGGCCGGCACGGAACAGATTGGCGGTCGCAAACAGCTCGATGTGAAGCCGCATGATCTCGCCAGGTTTCACGAGCTCGGCTCTTTCGAATGAATGCCGGAAACGACAGCGGAAAATCCCGTCTGACAGGTTCAAGGCAAAGCCCGTCGGATAGTCGGCGCTCGGTGGATGGACGTCGATCAGTTTCGCGGTGAAGTCGGTGTCTGGCGCATCGGTCGTCGCCCAGAGATCCACCGCCACCCTTCCGAGCACGGTCAAATCGTCGGCAAGCGGCTCGGTCTCGAAGGAGAGGACATCGAGACGGGCGGAAAGCGGCAGTCCGAAATTGCGGCAGCCGAAGAACCTCTCGTCCTCTCTCTGGTCGAAGCCGCCCCCTGTGAAGATCGGCTGACCGCTGGTCAGCGCGCCGCCAATGGTCGGGACCGGGTCGGCGGGATCGAAATCATAGCTTAGCGCGGCGGCGTCGGGCGCGGGAAAGGCCTCCGAAAGCCTGCCGTTGGGGTGCAGGTAATAGGTTTGCTCGGTCATGTCCGGCAGCGGCCACCGCTTGGCTTTGATCCAGCGCCCGCCGTGATCGAGACGGCCCGTTTCAGTTTTCGTGCCCTTTCCCCCGCCCATGACAAAAAGGCGGATCGGCTCCTCGTCGAGATTGTCCTCCGGCCCGCTCCTCAGCCAGCGATCGAACCAGCGGCGACGAAACTCCAGCCAGCTCGCCGCCACATTGCCGCCGAGCGGAGCGTTCGGTCCGAAATCGACGTCGCCGGCAAAGGTCAGATTGCGATCGCCGTGCAGACCCGGACCCATGATCAAGGCGAGCGGCCGTTTGCCATTGCGTGCAAGGCCGGCGAAATTCTCGAACGTCGTCGGGACATAGACGTCGAACCAGCTCGAGATCAGGGCGATCGGAATGTGGGGAATCGCGTCGTAGAAGCCCGCTGCATGAATGCCGACCTGCTTCCAGAAGCCGTCGAAGGTCTCGTGCCGCCACTGCTCCAGCAGGTAAGCCTCGTAGTCCGGAGCCCAGCGGAGCGGGGAACGGCCCTCCGACCAGGGCATTTTGCCGAACCAGCGATGCAGGTTTTCCGCTTCGAGCGCCTTTCGGGCCAACTCGTCGCCGGCGGCGACGGCGCTCTCGCGGGCTTCCCGGTAGGCCCAGGTCGCCTGTTTCAGCTCGAACGCGCCGCCTTGGCGGATGCCGCAGGTGAAGGCGTTAGAGAATCCGCCGGAATCGAGGATCATGGTCGCAAGAGCCGGCGGCGCAAGGCACGCCGCCGCCATTTGGGTATGCGCAGCATAGGAAAGGCCCATGGTGCCGATCCGGCCATTGCACCAGGGCTGGGCTGCGATCCATGCAAGCGTGTCGTAGCCGTCCGGACCTTCGGAGCGATATTTGACGAACTCGCCTTCCGAGCCGTAGCGGCCGCGGCAGTCCTGGTAGACGACGATATAGCCATGGCGCACGAAATGCTCGGCGACCGTCGCGCGATCCATCGGTTCGGTCATGCTGACCTCGACTTCGGCGCGCGATGCCATCGCCTTGCCATAAGGCGTCCGCTCAACGATGACGGGAGCTGGCCGGTCCAGCGCGCGGCCTCCCCTTGCCAGTCGGTAGACGTCGGTCGCCAGTCTTACCCCATCGCGCATCGTCACCATGATATCGCGGCAGAGGACCATGTCATCGGTCACGGACTGGAACGCCTGGAGGTCGGTCATCTCAAAAAATTCCAAGGCGTTCAGGCGACGGCGTCATTGAGGTGGCATGCGCTCTTGTGTCCGGCAGCAACCACCTTCAGTCGGGGCGCTTCGGTGCGGCAACGAGGCATCGCGTGCGGGCAGCGCGGGTGGAAATGACATCCGCTCGGCGGCGAGAGCGGACTCGGCAATTCACCCTTGATCGCGGCAAAGCCGCGTTTGGTGGTTTCGATCCGCGGCACCTCGGCGAGAAGCGCCTGCGTGTAGGGATGGTTGGCCCGTGCAAAGATCTCCTCGGCCGGAGCCTCTTCGACAATGCGGCCGAGATACATGATCGCCACCCGATCGGAGATGTGCTCGACCACTCCGAGATCGTGGCTGATGAACAAGTAAGTGAGGTTCAGCCTCTCGCGCAGGTCCATGAAGAGATTGAGGATTTGCGCCTGGATCGAGACGTCCAAAGCGGCAACGGCCTCATCGCAGACGAGAAATTCCGGCTGCACGGCGAGCGCGCGCGCAATGCCGATCCGCTGGCGCTGGCCGCCGCTGAACTGATGCGGAAAGCGGTGTTTTAGCGCCGGATCGAGACCCGCACGCCGGAACTGTTGATCGACAAAGGTACCGAGATCGCCCTCAACCAGCCCGTGTACGCGCGGCGCCTCGCTGACGATATCGGCCGCTTTGCGGCGCGGATTGAGCGAGGCGTAGGGATTCTGGAATATCATCTGCACGCGCAGCTTGGCCTCACGCCGTTCGAGCGGCGGAAGCGCCTTCAAGTCCTTGCCGCGCCATGATACCGATCCCTTGCTGGGCGCCACGATGCCGGCGACGATCCGCCCCAGTGTGGACTTGCCGCATCCCGACTCGCCAACGAGGCCCAGAACCTCGCCCCTGCGAACGGCGAGGCTGACACCGTCGATCGCCTGCACGCTTGCCGTCGGTTTGGCGAGTTTGAACGAGATCGCCAAACGGGCCGCGAGATCCGGCCGCGTGCCGAAGCTGTGAGAAATCTCGTTCAGCTCGATCAGCGGTGCCATCCCGCTAGAACCCGCTGAGGAGCTTTGAATGTCTGCCGCAACCGGAGTGGAGGGGATCATACGCGGAACTCCGGCAAGGGATGAACGCAGCGGTGCTCGCGCGGGCCAGCAGTGAGCAGAGGCACCGCCTGGGCACACGCCGCGTCGGCGCGCGCGCAGCGCGGGGCGAAAGCGCATCCGGCCGGCAGCCGCGCAACACTGGGCGCCATTCCAGGGATCTGCCGAAGCCGCTCGCCACGCCGGTTGCGGCTGGGAACGGAGTCGATCAGACCGGCGGTATAAGGGTGCAACGGACGGGCGAGAACGTCCGACACTGGGCCGGATTCGACGATGCGGCCCGCATACATCACGGCGATCCGGTCGGCGAGCCGCGAGACGACGGCGAGATCATGCGTGATCCAGATCAGCGACGTGTTGTTCTGCGCCACGAGCTTTTGCATCTCGGCGAGAATCTGTGCCTGGATCGTCACATCAAGCGCGGTGGTCGGCTCGTCGGCGATGATGAAGTCCGGCCGGTGCAGCAGCGCAATAGCGATAACGACGCGCTGGCGCATGCCGCCGGAAAACTGATGTGGATAGGCCTGCAGCCGCTCATCCGGACTCGGGATCCCGACCATGCCGAGCGCGTCGCGCGCCCGCGCCCTGGCGTCCATGCGCGAGACGTTTTCATGCGCCTGCACCGCCTCGATCATCTGCGTGTCGATGCGCAGGACCGGGTTCAGCGTCATCATCGGATCCTGGAAGATCATCGCCATGCGGCGCCCGCGCAGCGCTCGCATCTCCTCGCGGCTGGAGCGGGTGATGTCGCGGCCGTCGAAGACGATCTGGCCGCCGACGATCGTGCCTGGCGGATCGACAAGGCCGATGATGGAAAAGCCGGTGACCGATTTGCCGGACCCGCTTTCACCGACGAGACCCAGAACCTCGCCGCGCGCGACGCTGAACGAGACGCCGTCGACGGCTTTTGCTTGTCCGAAATGGGTCCTGAGATCGCGGACTTCGAGCACGGTCGCATTCATTCGCGCCCCCGCGGGTTGAGCACGTCGCGGAGCCGATCACCGACGAGGTTGATCGCAACCACGGTAATCAGCAGCGCCACGCCGGGATAGAAACTGATCCACGTCATGCCCGAGAGCATGTACTGATAGCCGTTGGCGACCAGCAGGCCGAGACTGGGCTCGGTGATCGGCACACCGAGGCCAAGGAAGGACAAGGTCGCCTCCAGCGAGATGGCGCGCGCCACCTGCACCGTCGCGATCACGATCAGCGGCGGCAGGCAGTTGGGCAGAAGATGGACGAACAGGATGCGCCATCGCGGAATGGCGAGCGACTCTGCCGCCTCCATGTATTCCTTGCGCCGCTCCACCAGCGCCGTGCCGCGCGCGGCACGTGCATAGGTCGCCCATTCGACGATCACCAGAGCGAGTACGACGTTGAGGATTCCCTTGCCGAGAAAGGCGAGGATCATCAGTGCAACGAGAATGGAGGGGAAGGAGAGTTGCAGATCGACGATGCGCATGATCGCCGTCTCGGTCCGACCGCCGACATAGGCGGCGAGCAGGCCTAAAGAGGCGCCGAACAGCGCGGCGAAAAGCGCCGAGCTGACGCCGACGCCGAGCGATATGCGCAGGCCGTAGATGATGCCGGAAAGCATGTCACGACCCTGGTCGTCGGTGCCGAGCCAGAAAATCATGCCCGTCATCGATTGCGAGCCGGGCGGCAGGCGGCTGTCCATGATGTCGAGCTGGTTGAGGTCGTAGGGATTTTGCGGCGCTATAAGCGGCGCGAGCAGCGCCAGCCCGATGATCGCGGTCAGCAGCACGAAACCGGCAATGGCGGCAGGCGAGCGGAAGAATGCCCGCACGAGCACTCGAAACGGCGCCTCTTCACCCTTCTCGGCCTCGGTAGGCATCGGTGGCGGCAAGGTGTCGACGCTCATGTCACGGTCCCTCGCCCTGGAGCCGCACCCGCGGGTCGAGTGCCGTATAGGTCAGGTCGACGACGAGATTGATGATGACGAAGAAGGCGACGATCGCCATCAAGTATGCGGTGATGATCGGACGGTCGAGCACGTTGATGCTGTCGATGATCAACTTGCCCATGCCAGGCCAGCTGAACACGCTTTCGGTGACGACCGAGAAGGCGACGATAGAGCCGAATTCCAGGCCGATGATGGTCACCACCGGGATCATGATGTTCTTCGAGACGTGGACGCCGATCACGCGCGTTTCCCTGAGGCCCTTGGCCCGCGCGAACTTGACGAAATCGAGCGGCAGGACTTCGGCGACGCCGGCGCGCGTCAGGCGCAGAATGAGGCAGGCGTCGAACAAGGCGAGGTTCACCGCCGGCAGGATCAGGTGGGCAAGGCCGTCTTTGGTCAGGAACGCCCATTGGACACCGAACAGTTCGGCGGTCTGGCCGCGCCCGCCGCTCGGCAACCAGCCGAGCTGCACGCCGAAAAACATGATCAGCACCAGCCCGACCCAGAAGGTCGGCAACGAGAAGCCGAGGATGCTGACGGTCATGATGACGCGGCTCAAGATGCCATCCGGCCGCAGTCCGGCATAAAGCCCGAGCGGCACGCCGACGACGATGGCAATGAGGATGGCAGAGACGGCCAGTTCGAGTGTTGCCGGCAGTCGCTGCAGGATCACCCTGATCGCCGGCTCGTTGTAGACGTAGCTCTCGCCAAGGTCGCCATGCAGCGCTGCCCAGAGGAAGCGGAGGTACTGCTGCCAAAGCGGCAGGTCGAGCCCGAGTGCCTGGACGACGCGCGCGCGCTCGATCTGATCGGCGTCGGGCGAGATCAAAATGTCGACGGGATCGCCGATGACGTTGATCGCGATGAAGACGATAACTGTCATGGCGAACATGACCATCACGGCCTGGAGCAGCCGGCGCGCGACGGCTGCGGTCATAGCATCGCTCCGCAGCCTGATTGCCGGAAAGGGTCGCCGGTCGTCTGTGCGCGGCAGATCACGCCGGCACCGCCATCGCCATGCCGTCGCGCTGCGGATCGGCGCCGCCGCGGCAAATTCCGTCTTCGATCTGGATGCCGTGGAGGGCGGCAAAAGCATAACTTTGCCAGGAGCGCTTCACCTCGTAGCCCCGGCCCTCGATTTCTTCAGTGACATAGCGCGGAATGCGATTGGAGACGTCGATTGTGTTCGACACCGCCACGATCCTCGGGGCGGCCACCGCTTCCGACATGCTCATATCGAAATCAATGAGATTCATCAGCCCCTGCGCCATGGACGGCGCGATATAGCTGCCGCCGGGCGCTCCCATGACGATCACCGGCCGGTCGTCCTTGAATACGATTGTGGGCGCCGCAGAGCTGGCCCGCCGCTTGCCGGGAGCCAGCGATCCGGCCCGGCCCGGCCTTGGGTCGAAGCGGCTCATCGTTCCGTTGTACATGAATCCCAGGCCATCGGTGATCGCCCCCGAGGGACTGCCCAGCGTATGGGTCAAGGCGACGGCATTGCCCTCACGGTCGACCACCGAAATATGGGTCGTGTCGCGCGGCGACCGGTCATCGACGCGCTCGATCCTGGCGCGCAGCCCGGCCTTGATCTCGGCGGCGAGCCCGCTGCAATAGTCGCGGGACAGCAGCCGCGCGACCGGCACGTCGACATAGGCAGGATCGCCGAGATGGCGGTCCTTGTCGATGGTCATGCGCTTCATCGCCTCCGCCAGCAGGACGATGTGCTCGGCACCGTCATGCTCCATGGCTCCGACATCAAAATGCTCGAGGATGTGGAGCAATTGCAGCATGGATATGCCGCTGGCGGGCGGCGGGCTGGTCGCGATATCGTAGCCACGATACTCGCCCCAGAGCGGTTGCGCGGTGGATAGCTCATAGCGCGCCAGATCATCCTTCCCGATAAGGCCGCCGTTGGCGGCCATGTCGGCGGCGATTTCTTCGGCGATCTCGCCCTTGTAGAAAATGTCCGGACCGGCGGCCGCGATGCGCTCGAGCGTTTGGGCGAGGTCGGTGTTGACGACGACGTCGCCTGGCAGCTTGACCGCGCCGTCCGGGCGAAAATAGATGGCGCGCCCCGTGTTGCTGAAGCGCAGCTTGTCAAGGGTCCGCACTTCGCCGGTATCTACGCCGTCCTGGGCCCAGTACCAATGGACATGCGGGCGGACCATAAAGCCGCGCCTCGCCTGCTTGGCGGCGGGTGCGACGACGTCGGCCCATTCAAAAGTGCCGTATCTCGCCACCGCCTCGGCATAGCCCTTGACACTGCCCGGCGTGCAGACGGCGAGATAGCCGATCTCGCTGATGCCGCCTTCCAGCAGAAATGCGAAGCCGTCGCGCGACTGGCCGACCAGAAGGTCGCTCCACATTTCAGGCGACGCTTTGAGCGGCGCCCTGGCGTAGAATTCTAGCACCTCGTGCACGCCGCGTCGCGGCATATAGACCTGCATCGAGCCAAAGCCCCCGATGCCCGCCATTTGAGGGTCGACGACGCCTTGCATGAAAGCGCAGGCGATCGCCGCATCGACGGCGTTGCCGCCGCGTTTGAGCACCAGCGCGCCCGCCTCGACCGCCTCCGGCTGCGGCGCAACGATCATTGCATTCATCTTGATGCGTTCCGTCGTTCCTTGAGCGCCTGGGCCAGGAAATCCTTGACCGGATCGAGAACCGCGTCGCGTTCGTGGGCTACCCCGGGCAGCAAATCGAAGCGTACGCGCACACCCGCTTCCTCGAACGATCGACACAACGTCCTGAGGCGCTCCGGCCTCGTTTGTCCTGCATCGTTGGCGCCCGGCATCCAATGGGTGCTGCCCTGGGCGTGCGTGATTTCCCAGGTCTCCAGGTCGGCATCGCCGACGATCATCTGGACAGGCACTTTTGCCAGCGCGGCGGCGTCGAAGGTGATGCCGAACTTCTCCGGCAGGTCGCGAATGCCCACCCACCAGTCCCGCGTGGGATCGAGCAGGGTCACCGATCCCGGTGCGCCGATCGACGCCGCCCATAGCCTGTCGGGATGAAGGATGGCGAAGCGATGGGTGAAATGCCCGCCGCCGGAAAATCCGAACATAGCGAAGCGGGTCCAGTCCTGACGGTATTTCGCGACGACTTCCTCGACTATCGCGAGCAGCACCTGATCGTAGCGGATGTCGCCCTCGATCATGTATTTGTATCCGCTGCGGGCATCGTCGCCGAGAACGCCCATTGGAAACACCGGGCACAAAATGGCGCAGTCGTTCCAGCGTCCGAACTCGGCGAACGCATCACGGAAACCCAGGAACGAGGTGCGGCCGGTACCATGGACGGCCACCAGCAGGTCGACTTGGGCGCCTTCCCCAACCGCGGGCGGTACATACAGGCAATAGTGGAAGCGTGGGTCCGATTTGGAAGCAAAGATGGCGGTCGCGCCAAGATCGTATGTAGCGCGACCGCGATCCGCAACAGATCCCGTGGCGATGCTCGTCAAGTCTACACCTCCTCAGACAATCTTGGCGTTCATGGCCAGCGTATACTGGTCGGCCCGCGTCGTGAACTGAAGGTCCTTTCGGGCAGCCACGACGAGAACCTCATGGTGCAGCGGAATCAGGGCGACGTCGTTGAAGACGATGTCGCTGAGCTCCGAGAGCATCATTTCGCGTTTGGTGTCGTCCAGCGTCCGCTTCGCCACAGCCAGTTTGGCATCGAGATCGGGATTGGAGTAGCGGCCCGAATTGGCGATGCCCATACCGGCGTCCGGATTCTGCGTCGCGACCAGAGCTGTCATCGGGTTCGAGGATTCGCCTGTGTTGACGCCCCAGGAGTCCAGATTGACGCTGAACTCATGGGCATCCGCCTTGTCGGCATAGACCGACCAGGGCATGACCTCGACGCTGACTTCCAGGCCGATGCGAGAGAACATCTGGGCCACGGCCTGCACGATCTTCGAATCGTTGACGATACGATCATTGGGCCCGTGGATCGTCAGGCGGAAGCCATCGGGGTAGCCGGCCTCGGCAAGCAGGGCCGTGGCTTTTGCAGCGTCGAATGGAACGGGTTTGATAGCAGCCGAGGTGCCCGGTGCGCCGGCGGGCAGAAACTGTGAAGCGACAATGGCATTGCCCTGCATCAAGCGCTCGACAATGGCGCTGCGGTCGACCGCCATGGACAGCGCCTGCCGCACACGCAGATCCTTCAGCGGATTGCGGTCGAGCGGCTTGCCATCCTTGCCGCTGATGAAGGGCGTCACGTCCCTGAACGTGTCCAGCGAGAAGAAGACCACCCGGCTCGATACGCCGCGGATGATGTGAAAGCGCTCGTCTTGTTCGACGCGGGCAACACCCTCGTAGGGCACCTGTTCGACGAGATCGAGATCGCCGGCGAGCAGGTTGGCAAGCCGCGCGCCGGCATCGGTGACGATGCGGAGCTCGACGTCCGGCAAAGCAGGCCTCGGTCCCCAGTAGTTGGGATTGGCGGAAAGCGCGACACGGTTGCCGGAAACATATTCCTTCAGCACATAGGGGCCAGTTCCGATCGCCGCGGTGCCGTTGTTGAACTGATCGCTCGGGGTATCCTTGAACTTGGCGCGGATGATGCGAATGCGACTGAGCGAATTGGGCAGAAGCGGCTCCGGCTGCTTGGTTTCGATGAGAAGCTTGCCGGTTTGGGGCGAGGTGATCGACTTGATGTTGCGCGTGTAGGTCCGGAACGACGCCGTGCTGTCGATGGTGTTGGCCCGGTCGAATGAGACGACGATGTCGTCTACAGTGAGCGGCTCACCGTCGCTGAAGCGCACGTCCGGCCGCAGGTCGAACTCCCAATGGGTGTCGTCGACCACGCGCCAGGCCGTCGCCAGCCCCGGTCTGGAGATCGATTTTTCGTCGTTGATGACAAGCGTGTCGTAGATGTGGGTGGCAAGCGCGTTGTTCGGCGCATTGCTCTTCAGATGCGGGTCTAGCGTCGTCGGCGGAGCAGCCATGCCGATCCGCAGCTGGCCATTTGCCGCGGCGTGGGCAAGCCCCGTCCAGCCAATGCCTTGCAAGACGGCGGCACCGCCGAGCGCCCATTGCATCAGCGCACGGCGCGATATTGTCCGGTTCATCATTGGTTTTCTCCGTGTCCACTCTGGATAGTTCCATCGGAGGAGTTCTTCCGCTGCCGCTTGCCATGATCGAGCCCAGCTTGGGATCCGCTGATGGTGCCGGCCTCCTTCCTGACAGCGAGTGAAACGAAAGCTTCACTATTTGTCAACACAGATAAACCATCGTTTCGCTAGACGATACAAATTTTTTCGTTTAACCTCCTGCACGAGACGCTTTGGCGAGGAAGTGAGAAATGACCGATCAAGCAGATACCCGGTACACGGTCGATTCCGTCGATCGCGCGATCAGTTTGTTGCAGACTGTGGCCGGCGAGGCAGATCTTGGCGTTTCCGAAATCGCGCGGCGTTCCGGCGACAGCAAGGCGCGCGCTTTCCGGCTTTTGCAGACGCTGGTGCGGCGCGGCTTGCTGGCGCGATCATCGGATGGAAAAGGCTATCGCCTCGGCCTCGCTGCATTGATGCTGGGCCACGCCGCCAGCGAACAGATGGACCTGATCCGCATAGCAAACCCTGTTCTGGAAGAACTCGGTCAGAAGATCGGCGAAACCACCCAGTTGCGGATCCGCGATGACCAGGAAAGCCTTTGCGTCGCCAAATGGGAGCCGAAGCGGGACCTTCGAGTCAATGCGATTGTCGGCCGGCGGCGTCCGCTACATGCCGGTTCGAGCAAGGCGTTCCTGGCCCATATGGGTGATGAGGAGCGCGAGGCCATTCTTTCCGGCCCGTTGAAGCGCTTCACCAAGAAAACGGTGACCGATCCTCGGCTTCTTAGGGGCGGGCTCGAGCAAATCCGCAAGGCGAAGTTTTTCGTCAGTCGCGGCGAGATCAACGACGATCTGATTTCGATCACCGCACCGGTGTTCGTGGCGCCGGGTAAGATAATCGCGGCGCTGAACATCGCTGCCCCGGAAAACCGGGTGCCGGAAGAGCGTATAAGCGAACTGGGCGACATGGTGGCCCGGGCCGCCCATCGTATTTCCGCCGCCCTTGGCTTCCGCTCGCCGGCTGCCAATGACATAGCGAGTTGAACTGGTGCCAAGCATCACACTGCCTCGGCAGATCGCGACGAGGGGTGTATCTCCGGAACGGTGAAAACCGGCACCTCACCCTTGAAGCCTTGGAGTTCGAAGGCACCCGCCTGGACAACCGGCATCGACGCTCCCTCCGCAAATCCGGGACCAAGCACCAGGGGGATGCTCAGCTTTTTGGTCGTTGACTCGAGCCGTGCCGTGCGGTTCACCGGCGAGCCGATCGCGGTGTAATCGAAGCGCCGTTCGGAGCCGAAATTCCCGACGGAGCAGATGCCAGTCTCGATGGCGACGCCGATTTCGATAGGGGGGTGCCCGCGCGCGGTGAGCGCGGCGTTTTCCCGCTTGACCCGTTCGATCAGGGCGAGCCCGGCTTCGAGCGCGCGCTCGCGATGATCTGGCTGATCAAGCGGCGCGTTCCAGAAAGCTAGCACGGCATCGCCCATGAACTTATCGATGGTCCCGTCGCGCTTGAGTATCTCATCGGTCGCAAGGCCGAGGAAGTGATTGACCACCTTTCCGATTTCCTGGGCATCGAGTTGTTCGCTCATCGCCGTGAAGCCGCGTATGTCACTCAGCAGGATTGTGATCTCGCGCTTCTCGCCGGACAGGATCGCTTCGGTGTCCGAATTTGCGAGGCGCTGCACCACGGAGGGCGACAGATATTGGGAAAACTGCCGTGCCAGGGTGGACCGGCGCTGCTCGCTGCGCGTGTAGAGGGCATAGCCTTCGAAGCCAGCTACGAGGATCGTCGCAAGCGCCGGCTGCAGTGGGTCATAGAGCTTACCCTGCAGGCTGTATTCGAGAGCGCCGAACGCGAAGGGCGTGGCAGCCAGGAGCGCCAGAGCGAGGGCGCCAAGCATGACACGCTGGGCGAGCACTCCGGAAAGCCCGATGAAAACGATGCCACTGAGGACCAACCACAGCCGCTCCAGCGTACGCGCTTGCGTTGGCTCTACAAGATAGCGCCCGGCAAGGATCTGGCCGATTGCATCAGCGTGGATGTCCACGCCTGGTCGCGCCGGACGCGCCGGGGTGGGCAGATACTGCGTCAATCCCACGGCTGACAGATCAACAATGGCGATGGCGTTCCGTAGCAGCGGATCGCCGCGACCCGAAAGGATATTAGTGGCAGATATGCGCGGCGTGTTGGTGTCGGTTTCCCAAAGGCGGATGCTGCCCTGCGGCTCAAGTGGCACAATGGTCCCGGCCATCCTGAGCGCGTCAAACCCGGCGACATTCATCCGGGCTACGTAGCCGCTCTCTCCGGCGTAGAGGCGCAGGAGTTCGAGCGCGAACGACGGCCAGAGCTGCACGCCTTGAGCCGTATTTCGGAGCCAGAGCAGCGGCACATGGCGTAGTACGCCGTCGGGATCGGGCAAAGTGCGAATTACGCCGAGGCCTGCAGCGGCGCTCGAGAAATCAGGAAGGGAGCCTGTCAGACCGGTGAAGCCAGGAAGCGTCTCGGGTACCTGCCCGACGATCGACCAGCCGGCTTTGGGCTCTGCGTCTGAAACCGTCACCTCGTTGCCCAGGCTGACGGCGAGCGCCGTTCGATTTTTCGCCAGTGCGCTGGCGAGGCGCTTGTCTCCGGCGATGCCATCAGGAGAGATATCAGGCTCGGGCAGCACCAGCGCAAGCCCGATCACCGCGGCACCGGACTCGGCGACACCATCGACCAGATCGGCCAAAAGGCCACGGTTCCAAGGCCATCGCCCATATGCCTTAAGGCTCGCGTCGTCTATCGAGACAATGACAACAGGATTGCTCGTCGCCTGGCGCGGGGCGAGGGACTGGTAGAGGTCGTACGTGCGCTCGCGCAGGCGCGACAGCGGCCCGTCGAAAGCAAAATGGCAAGCGAGCAGCAAGAGTACGACCGCAAGACCAGGTATTTTCCGCCTGGCAGCCCGCCGCCAATCAAGCGAGGGGCTCATGCCGCTCGGCCAGCCTTACCGGCAGTCGGGAAAGCAGTCATCATCCTCATCATCCACCCCACTGCCTACAGGGGGCGTTGGGCTGTCAGGGAACTCCATGGCCACGCCGGGCAATGCGCCGTCGGTGGATTTGCAGGCTTTGAGCGAATTGCCGAGTGCTGACGCACAAATCGCGCTTACGTTCAGCCCCGGACCCGGTTCGCCTGGCAGGCCGGTGCCGGCTATTCGATCGATGCTGTCCAAAATCGGGAACGCGTCGATACCGCCGTAGCCGGTCAGCAGTTTGTCGTTGTCCGACGTGCAGGCGTGGCCCGGGTTTGTGATCACGAGCTTGCGACCATTCATCATGCAGGTCATGCGGCCGGCGCGCAGTATGCCGACGGTCTGACCAGCAATCACAAGCACCTCAATGATGCCACCTCTGGCTCCGAGCACCATGTGTGGCGTCGCAACTTGCATGTCGCCGCCTTTCGAAACCTGGCCCCCGTAGAAACGGGCCAGGCCGCTGTTCATCCTGATGTCGATCTTTCCTGATCGGGACCCCGGATTGTAGACGAATTCATCGATCGTCAGGCTGGTGTTCGGACCAATCTTGGCGCTCGACTCGTCCCGGAACACGAGCATTCCGAGACCGGTGATATTGCTGCGCAGCTGGTCGCCGAGTTCGACGCCAGCGCCGACGTTCATCGCCTCGCCGTGATTGCGGATAATGTTGGTCTGGTAGGCCGTCATGGACCCAACCGTTTCAGCGCCAGATGGTGCCGCAAAGGCAAGGCAGGCGATACAAGTGGCTATCTGACGATACAGGGTCCTCATCGCGGCCTCTTTCAGTTGAGCGTCAACGTGTAGCTCACGAGCAATTCGAATGAATTTCGGTCGCCGCTGGCGATCTCGAAGTCGGTTTCGCGATAGGCGAGGTCGACACTGACCTTCTGCCATTCAGTGAGCTGAAAATCGCTTTCCGAGGCAATGCGCCAGAAGTCGCTCTCTATGTTCGTGCCGATGCCGACGGACAAGTCGGGAGTGTCGCTGTGGCCGGCCGAGACGGCGACCTGGTGAGACCATGCGAACAGGTCCGGTACTTCCATCAGCACGCCGCCGTAGCGGACCTCTCCCATGTAGCTGCGGCCGATTTCGTCAGCTCCGGAGGCGAAGTCAGTCGAGCCGACTAGGCGCAGTCCGAGCGCCTGGCCATTGCGGAAGCGGTAGCTGCCGCCTGCCTCATAGAAGACCCTGCTATCGGCGAAGATGCCTTTCGAGCTGCTTAGATCGATGTAGCCGGCACCTGCAAAAAGCGTCGTCTCGACGGTGGGGCGCACGAGGAAGCGCCCACTTAGACCGACGCCGGTCTCGTGAACGTCGCTGTCGAAGCGATCTGTGACGGCGAACGCGGAAAGTAGCAGCCGTAGCGAATCGATCCCGCTGTTGGGCAGTCCCTTGTCCAAGGTAATGGCGGCGTTCCCGTGGATAAAAGTCTCCTCGGCACCGGGAACCGACAGGTCTTTGGTGAAAAAGCGCTCTGTCGCTGCCAGCGAGCCCGAGAGGACAAGTGCATCAGCACTTGGCGTCCCGAGATCCCATCGGATAAAGCCTTCCGCCCGCCCATAGGGCGAGACCAAGGTGCGGTCGTCTTCGGCCCCGCCCGGCTCAAAATCGGTGGATGCGCTGAACATGCCGCCAGTCAGAGCGATTTCCCAAGTGACGCCACGTAACGCGCGCTCGATGCGGGCGAGCAGGCGAACGGCTTCCTGCTGCTCATCCGCGGACAGGTCCCCGACCTCGAGGCCGTACTGCGCCTGCCGCCGGGCCAATTCATAGGAGCCGACATGATAATACAACCGGCTGGCCGAGAGCCGGGCGCGCGCATCGCGAGGATGTTTGATGAGATACTGCTCGATCGACGAGATCGCCTGATCGTACTGCCCTGCGTTGACGGCAACTGTGACGAATTGAGCTAGCGCTCCGTTGTCGGTCGGATTGGCAATGCGGGCCGAAAACGCATCGTCATAGGCCGGATAGAGACCTTGTGCGCCGGCCGGCAATATGCCGGTACAAAGCAGCGCCGCGGCGAAGCCGAGGATCATTGAAAACGAGGAATGCATGCCGAGAACCCACCCCAACCCGACTAGTGCAGCGGATCTAGCACGCCTGCACGAAAAAAAGCGACAGAACTGTCAGGAAACCTCCGAGTCTTCAGCAGCTGTTGCAGCTGCGCAACAAACTATCGCGTTCATTCGCATTTCGCCTACGCTGGTTGGTCAAACATCTTCTCAGCGTTGCTTGGCTTCCAGCAAGTATTCGCTACAAACGGCAACTAATCAAAATCATAATCAGCGGTGGATTGCGCAGCCGACAAGATCAATATTGTTTGCGCGATTCTCCACGTATCTGGTCGCCGCACGACGCATCAGGGTCACATGGAGCTCATCCGAAGGTCTTCCGCCGCGGTGCGCAAGCGCTCGGAGAGCTGGCGAGCGATGCTTCTCAGGACGGCCTGCGCGATGTGCGGCTTAGCCTTTGTTATCTTGTTGAACGCCGACGAGGTCACTTCATAGGCAACAACGTCCTCGTCCGCGATCACGTCCGTCGAGCGTGCCTACAGCACAAGCATGGTGGCCAGTCCCAGCATCAAGCCCATGCCTACAATATCGGTCACCGTCGTGAGGAAGATCGCGGAAGCCACGGCCGGATCGGCGCCGACCCGCCGCAGGCCCAACGGGATCAGCACGCCGGAGATCCCGGACATGAGGCACGATCCGGACATGGCGAGCAGGATGACAAGCGCCAGCATGGGCGCCTGGGATGCCGACTCCGGCTGCCGTGAAGCGTAGAACCACATGGCCGCAGCCGCCACCAGACCGACGAGCAAGCCGTTGGCGATCCCGAGCGCTCCCTCCCTCAGCACCAAGTGCAGCTTCGGTCGTTTGTCCACATCCCCTAAGGCGAGGCCACGCAGCGTAATAGCCAGCGCCTGACAGCCGGTGTTTCCGCTCTGTCCGGCCAACACCGGGAGGAACGCCGCCAACGCGACGATCTTCTCGATCGTGCCTGTGAACGAGCCGACCACGAAAGCGGCTATGAAGGCCGTCAGCAGGTTGAGCTGCAGCCACGGATGACGTTTCAAGAAGGCTGAAAATAGCGGAGTGAAAGAACGCTCCTCCTTCTGGACACCCACCATCTGGCCAGGCTGGGCAGAAATCTCGATGATTTGCTGCTCGAACAGCCGCCAGCCGCGAACCTGCCCGAGCAGCCGGTTCTCCGCGTCCACCACGGGATAGACCGGGTAGTGACGGCGTACCGCCGCCTTGCAGGCTTCGCTCAAAGGCATATCGACGTGAAGGACGAACGGACTCGCCAGCATAATCTGATCCACCGTCGCGTCGGCCTCACTCAGCATCAGATCGCGCAAGACCACTAGGCCAACCAGTCTATCGCCCTCGTCCGTGATGTAGAGGTAAGTCAACTCGCTCGGCACCTGCGCGCGCCTGACGGCTTCGACAGCGGCGGCTACCGTCGTCCCGACAGCAACGCTGGCGGGGATCGGATCCATCAGCTCGACGATGGCCTCGGGGATCGCGAGATCCTTGCCGTCGGTATGATATTTGATGGGCCTCCTTTGCGATGGCAAATACTCCGCCACCTTATGGGCGTGCCTATCCGGTAACAACATTAGTGCGTCGCGGATGAACTCGGGAGACTCTCGGGCTAGCAATTCAGCCGCGTCGTCAGGGGCTCGAGCACGCAGCGTGCGCACCAACTTCTGAATGTCGTTCTCTTCCCTCATCTGTTCCCCCAACCTCTAATGTTGCGCCTCTGAGCTTATAGACCGGACCGTTTCGCTCTGCCCAGGCGCACGGTGGCCCGAGCGCCTCGATCCGGAATCTTCGCCTTCTCAGGGCGCCGAGTAGACCGACCCAGACAAATCTGAGCCATTGCGTGGGTGCATACAGGCGGGCTGTAACGTCAGCGTGTCGCCAGGAGAATCGACGTGTTGCCGAACTTCACCGTCGATTCCCGAGCTCTGCGAGCACGTCGCAACTCATCAACGAAGTAAGGTCGGCAAATGGGCCGTCGCGGCCCTGCTCATTGGGGTGCGCTCAGCCCGACAGTTCGCGTGCCGGCCGCGATTCAACCTGGGAAGATGGTGAAGCCGCCATCGACGCGAATGACCTGCCCGTTGATGAAACGCGCGCGCGGACCGGCGAGGAAGGCCACCGCTTCGGCGATCTCTTCAGGCTCGGCATAGCGGTTCAGCGATTTCTTGCTCGAATCCATGCGCTCCGGATCGACGACGCGGCTCGCCTGGAACCGTGCCGTCTTGGTGGCGCCGGGGCTCACCGCATTGATGCGCACGCCATCGTCGATCAGTTCCTTGGCGAGGCAACGCGTATAATGCACGACGGCCGCCTTGAGCGTGGAGTAGACCACCTCCGGCGAGCATCCGATATGCGCTGCCGCTGAGGCAATGTTGATCACCGAGCCTGAGCCGCGTTTGACCATGGGCGGAATGAACGCCTGGCAGACCAGCATCGTGCCGATGAGATTGTTCTCGGTCAGCACCTTGATGTCTTCATAGTCGATGTCGAGCGCGTTGTTGGGACTGGGCTTTACCCCCTTGGCGCCGATGTCGCCGCCGGCGCAGTTGACCAGAACGTGCACATCGCCGAGCTCCGCTTCGATCTTCCTCTTCATTTCGGCAACGGCTTGCCTGTCACCGATGTTGCCCGTAACCGCGGTTACCCGTATCCCATGCTTTTCCAGACCCCTGGCGGATTCGCCGAGGTCTGCGAATTCGCCATATTGCGACGGCCGGGTCCAGTCGAGATCGTGGATGGCGACGTTTGCGCCGAGTTCGGCCAGGCGGGCGGCCATGACGCGGCCGAGGCCGCGTCCCGAGCCGGTCACGAAGGCAGTCAGGCCGCTGAGTTCTCGGGCAGTCATGCTGATTTCTCCATTGCAATGAAATCGAACTTCTTCATGTTGGCGGCGCTGCGCCGGATCATGTCGAGCTCATACGAAACCAGCGCGCCGTCATCGTCGCGCTCCCACGGCGTCCGGTAGTCGGCGTCGTCAGCAAGGCGGTTTACGCGCGCAGCACTCAGGCAGGCGGCGAACTCGCGCGCAGTCTTCGGCGCATACCCGTTCCACCAGTCGTCGCTGAGACAGCGAACGTGGCGGGCTTCCAGCGCGCCCGGCTCGAGCACGGCGGTCAGCGTGTCGTGATGCTCGGCGAGGATGGCTGCCAGTCCGGCGAAGGGCACGGCGCCGTCGCCGATCGCGCAGCGGACCAGACGATAGCCCTCATCGGTGAACTGCACGCGATAGTCCTTGAGGTGGACATGGCGGACGTGCGGTGCGATGCGCCGCGTGAAGGCAAGCGGCGCCTCGCCGACAGGGAAGGTGTTGCCGGTGTCGTAGGTGATGCCGACGCCCGGCCCACCGAGTTCGCAGAACGCGACCAGTTCGTCGCTGCCGAAGTCCTGATGGTTTTCGATGCCGAGCACCCGGCCCTCAGCCGCCGCACGCGGCCCCCATTCCGTCAAGGCAGCGCGGATCGTCGCGTTGAACTCGCTCCATTTCGGGCCCCACAGGTTGCGGTCGCCGCACAGGACGGGGGTCAGTGCGATACGGATCGTTGTCGCCTCGAGCAGGCGCGCCGCCCGAAACGCGCTGTCCAACGGACCGGCCATCAGAAGTCCGCCACTGACCACCGGGACGATGTCGAGCGCGGCCAGACGCCTGCGCAGCTCGACGATTTCGGCGTCCGGCAAGTCGGTCAGCCATGGTTCATAGATCTCGAGCGTGCGTGCGCCCAGTTCCTGCGCAAGCGCCATGAAGCCTTCCAGCCCCGTCCCGTCCGGATTGTGCCGCGGCGTATCGCGCCCCTGCAGGCCGAGAGTGTAGGTCAGTCCGTATGGGTTGAGGCCGAAACGAAGCATCAGCTTGGCAGTCCCGTTGAAAGATGTAGAATCGATCGCATCAACGCAGACCGGCATCGACGGCGATGGACTGCTTGGTGATCATGCGGCTGTCATCGGCGGCAAGGAAGAGCACGGTCCGCGCAATCTCTTCGCCCAGCAGGACGCGGCGGATCAATTGCCGTTGCACCGTCTGGTCGATTGCGTCCTGGGTCCTGAACCACAGCTGGCGCTGCCGCTCGGTGATGACGGCGCCGGGTTCGACTGCATTGACGCGGATGTTGTCGGATCCGAACGACCGCGCTAATGCGCGCGTCAGCGCCACCACAGCCCCCTTGGCGGTGGCATAGGCCACCATCTGGTCCGCGCCGAAACGCCAGGCGATGGAAGAGAAGTTTATGATCGAGCCGAAGCCGATTTCCTTCATATGCGGATGCACCGCCTGCGCAGCGAAGAAGTGATGCCGGAGATTGACGTCGAAGCTGCGGTCCCAATATTCTGACGTCACCGCGTCAACGGGTTGGCGCTGATCATCGGCAGCGTTGTTTACCAGAACGGCGACCGGACCGAGCCTAGCGCGCACGTCTTCTACCGAAGCCTGCAGCGCATCAACGTCCGTCACATCGCAATGGAGGTACAGGGGGGCCTGTTTGGCGACGCCACCGAGCTCGCGCACCAGCGCCTCCGCGGGTCCATCCTGCACATCGAGGAAGCATACGCGGGCGCCATTCGCCACGAAAGCGCGAACCATATCGGCGCCGATCCCGGAGGCGCCGCCGGAGATCAGCACGACGCGATCGGTCAAGCTCGGGTAAGTCGCGAATTGCATGGACATCAGATCACAGAAGCGCCCTGGTTGCTGGATCGAACAGACAGGCGCGCGACATGTCGATGCCGAGCGTTATCGTCTCGCCCATGACGGGAGCGTCATCCGGCTCGAATCGGCCGGTGATCTCCAGGTCGCCTAGCCTGAGGACGGCAAGCGTCTCGGCGCCGGTCGGCTCGACCAGTTCGACCGGCGCCTGCATGGACTCGACAGCAGGTTTGCGCGACTTCAGGTCCGCCGTGAAACGGTAGATGTGTTCGGGCCGAACACCGAGCACCACATCCTTTGGCGCACCGACAGGCAGTGGCGCGGCAAGGGCAAGAGCAAGAGTGGCGTCGCCGCCGTCAGCGGCGCGCACTGCGATGCTGGTTGAGCCGGTAAGCCGGGCGGGAATGAAATTCATCGCCGGCGATCCCATGAAACCGGCCACGAACATGTTGGTCGGCCGGTCATAGATCCGCTTCGGCGTGTCGAACTGCTGCACCGAGCCCTGGTTCATCACCGCAATGCGGGACGCGAGCGTCATCGCCTCGACCTGATCGTGAGTGACGTACACCGTCGTCTTGCCGACGCGATGGTGAAGCTTCTTGATTTCCGTGCGCATGTCGACGCGCAGCTTGGCGTCGAGATTGGACAGCGGCTCGTCGAACAAAAACAATTTTGGGTCGCGTACCAGGGCGCGCCCCATCGCAACGCGCTGCCGCTGGCCACCCGACAATTGCCCGGGCTTGCGGTTGAGCAACTGCTCGATCTGCAGCAGTACGGCAACCCGCTTTACGGCTTCCGCCTGCTCCGCTTTGGGCACGCCTCGGCTCTCCATGCCGAAGGTGATGTTCTGGCGCACCGTCATGGTCGGATAGAGGGCATAGGACTGGAACACCATCGCTATGTCGCGGTCCTTGGGCTGCACGGAGTTCACCAGCCGGTCGCCGATCCAGATCTCGCCCGAGGTGACGGTTTCCAGGCCGGCGATCATGGCGAGCAGGGTTGACTTGCCGCATCCCGACGGGCCGACGAGGGCGACGAACTCCCCGGTTCGCGCCTCGAGATTGATGCCGGCCAGAATCTCGAGCCCGCCATAGCTCTTGTGAAGGTCGCGGATCATCAGCGCGGACATGGGCGATGCCTCATTTGATGGCGCCTCACTTGATGGCGCCTTGTGTCAGGCCGCGCACGAAGTATTTTCCACCGAACAGGTAGATCAGCAGCGGCGGCAGCGCGCCGATCAGCACGGCTGCGCTCATCACATCGTAAGCACGGGCGGTCGTGCCGCCGGCAGTAAGAGCGACCAAAGCCGCCGTAATCGGCTGCTGCTGGCCCGAGGTGAAGACGACGCCGAACAGATACTCGTTCCAGATGCCGGTGAATTGCCAGATGACGGTGACGATCAAAATCGGCGGCGACAGCGGCAGGATGATTTTGCGGAAAATCCGCCAGAAGCCGGCGCCGTCGATGCGTGCCGCCTTGATAAGGTCATCCGGTATGCTGACGTAGAAGTTGCGGCAGAACAGGGTGGTGAACGAGACGCCCTGGACGACGTGAATCAACACCAGACCATACGTCGAATTGGTCAGGCCGAGCTTGCCGAGCAGGAACGCCCACGGCATCAGCGAGATCTGGCCGGGCATGAAGACGCCGAGCAGCATCAGGTTGAACAGAATTTCCGAGCCCTTGAAACGCCATTTCGACAGCACATAGCCGTTCATGGCGCCGAGGAGCGTGGAGATGAGCGTTGCTGGGATCGTCATCCAGAGCGAATTGAAGAAATTGCGCTTCATGCCTTCGCAGGTGCCGCTGACACAATAGGTGCCCCAAGCCTGCGCCCACGCGTCGAGGCGGAAGCTGCGCGGCAGCGAGATGAGGCCGTTACGGGCAATGTCGGACTGCTCCCGCAACGAGTTGAAGACGACGACCAGCAGCGGTGCAAGGTAGATGACGGCGAAAAGCGTCAGCACCGCATAGACAAGGAAGCGACCCCAGAAATATCGCCGCGTAGCCGCGGCCGCTTCGGGATCATGCCGGGCGTTGGTGACAATTTCAGCCATTGCGGCCCTCCGCCCGCCTGCGCCAAACGATCCACAAGGAATAGGGCACCAGCACAACCGCGAGGGCAGCGAGCATCATCATCGCCGCGGCGGCACCCTCGCCGATCTGCCCACGCTGGAACATCAGGTCGTAGACATAGATCGCCGGGAAGGTAGTCGACACACCTGGCCCACCCCGCGTCAACGCCGCCACCAGGTCGAAGGTCTTGATGGCGAACTGGATCTGGATGACGGCCACCGCCAGAAAAATCGGGGCGATCGTCGGCAGGATGACCTTCCGATAGGTTCGGGAAACCGACGCACCGTCGATCTGCGCTGCTTTGATGAGATCCGGATCGACCGATCGCAGGCCAGCCAGGAAAAGCGCCATTGCGAAGCCGGACGACTGCCAGATACCGGTTATGACCACCGCATAGATTGCGGTGTTGCGGTTGGCCGTCAGGGCGAAGCTGAAGTCGGTCCAACCGAGCCCCCGCACGAAGGCCTGGATGCCGTCGACGGGATTATAGAGCCAACTCCACACCGTGCCGGTGACGATGAAGGAGACTGCCAGCGGATAGAGGAAGATGGTGCGCCAGACCGCCTCGCCGCGAACGCGCTGGTCGATCAGGATCGCCAGAAGCAGTCCGATGGCCATCGAGCCGACGATATAGAAGCCGCTGAACAGAAAAAGGTTGGTGTAGGCGATGTTCCAGCGCCGGTTCGCCCAGAGCGAAGCGTAATTGTCCAGACCGACGAACCCATAGGTCGGCATCAGCGACGAACTGGAGAGCGAGAGATAGAGCGTCCAGAGCGTGAAGACGAAGACGTAGATGAAACTCGCCGCAAGCGACGGCGCCAGCACCAGAATGGGCACCATCGTGCCCAGGCGCTGTCGCCACGGGGTTGCGGTAGCCGCAACCGGTACGGTCAGGTCACGCGTTGACATCTTCTGCTCCGGCGAAGTCGGGGCCGGGCGACGCGCGACATCATCGGCAGCGTCTTCACATCTGCGCTTCGGCCGCATCGGCCATCGCGCTGGCTGCGTCCTGCGCGGTCATGTCCGGCGTCGCCACGAATTCGGTGACCGTATCCATGATCGCGCCGCGCACCTTCTGCGGGATCGTCATGTTATGCGCCATCGACCGGACAAGCGTGCCGCCATCGATCGACGCCTGCAGATCCTTCTGGGAGAGCTGCTGGCAGGGATTGAAGCCGTTCGAAAGATCGACGTCGAGACGGGCCGGGATCGAGCCCTTGGTCTGATTGAAAACCGTCTGGAACTCGGGCGACAGGATGGTGCTGGCGAGCAGTTTCTGCCCCTCGACGTAGTCCGGATCCTTCTGCTGGAAGAACACGACCGAGTCGGAATTCAGGATGAAGCCCGGCTTGCCCCAATCAGTCGGCGCCTGGGCGCAGATGTAGTCGGTGCCCTCCTTGAAGCCGCCGGCCGTGAGCAGGCCGAGCGTCCAGTCGCCCATGATGTGGAAGGCGGCCTCGCCGCGGCCGACCAGATGCGACATGCTATCCCAGTCGCGCCCGTTCATGCCGGGGTCCATATATTTCGTCGTCATGGTGCGGAACTGTTCGAAGGCCTTGACCATGCCGTCGCTGCGCATCGCCTCGACGTCACCCTCGACGAAGGCCTTCTTGAAGAGATCGAGATCCATTCCGTAGACGACGACCTCGAACACCGTCGAATCGGTCCAGTCCGCGGTCGAGTGCGAGATGCAGATCTTGCCCGATGCCACGACCTTGTCGCAGGCGGCGTTGAAGTCTGCCCATGTCTTCGGCACCTCGGCGACGCCTGCTTCCTGCATTACCTTCGGCGATGCCCACAGCCAGTTGATGCGATGGATATTCATCGGCGCCGCCACCCAGCTGCCGGTCGGCTTCATCACCGGCAGCAATTCGGGAGCGACGACCTTTTCCCAGTTTTCCGCCGTCGCCAGTTCGTCGAGATTGGCGGTCATGCCGGTCTCGTTCCATTCGGCGATCTCGGGTCCCTTGAGCTGTACCGCGGGGGGTGCATTGCCGGCGATCACGTCGGCGCGCAGTTTCGCCAGCGTGTTGGCCGTGTGGCCGGCGATGGAGGTCTGCTGCCAGGCGCCACCCTTGGCGGTAAACATCTCACCGAGCTTGGCAATAGCCTGGGCGTCCGATCCGGACGCCCATTGATGCAACAGGTTGGTCTTGGGCTCAGCGAACGCGGCTCCCGCAACAAGGGTGTACGCCGTAGCGGCCGCAACGGCCGTCCTCAGATATTCCATCGTTTCACTCCCATAGGTGATGCACGGTTCGTATCGACCGCTTGTGGACGCAGTTTTGAGCTCGTCGCAGACAATTTGAGGTCGTCGCCGACGGGGATGCAGTATCTCCGTTCTTTCCAAGATGACATATTTGAGCTATCAGTCAACGTCCTTTGTGCTCATCATGAACAAACCTTCGCTTAGAAACTGGCTGATCGACAGGCCCTCCGCATCACCGGAGAGCCTGATCGTGCGCTGCCTGCGTGAGCGCGGCGTGCTTTCTGCCTCGCAAATCGCGCATATCACCGGCTTGGCGCGATCGACGGTCTCAACGGCGCTCAACGGCTTGAAAAAATCCGGAATGGTGATCGAATCCTCGGCCCATCACGACGGGGCCAGGGGCATTGGCAGGCCTGCCGCGACCTTGACGCTCAATCCTGTTGCGGGCACCTGCGTCGGGATCCATCTGGGCCTCGACGAGATGCGGTGCATCGTTGCCGACGTCTCGCATTCTGTCATTGCCGAACAAACTCTTCCCATGGGTCTGGACTACCAGCCACAACAGGCGGCCGAGTTCGCCAAATCAGCAATTGCCCAATGCTACGAAGAGAACGGTCTGCCGATGGCGGGGCTCCTGGGGGTTGGGGTTTCCGTCTCGGGCCCTGTCAGCCGCGAAGGCGTGGTGCAGCGTGCGAGTATTGTTCCGACCTGGGCCGGGGTCAACATCCGCGATGTGTTCGGGCCGGTTCTCGAACAGCCGATTTTCGCCGACAACGAGAGCAACTGCTCGGCCATTGCCGAGCTGATGTGGGGCGCGGCCGTCGGCCAAGACGATTTCGTCCTGTTCAAGATCGATCTCGGCGTCGGCGGGGCCATAGTCCAGCATGGCAGGCTGGTGACCGGAACCGCCGGCGGCGCCGGCGAATTCGGGCATATCAGCATCGATCCCGGCGGCGATCTTTGCCGGTGCGGCAATCGCGGATGCCTGGAGCTCTATGCGAGTTTTGCCCGGCCGCTGGAGCAGATTTCGCGCATCGTGCGGCGGCCGGTGACGATGGACGAGGTGATCATGATGGCTGAACAGGGCGACGTCGGGGCGCTACGGATGATCGAGGACACCGCGGACTTCGCCGGCCGCGGTCTTGGTCTGATCGGCTCGGTGATCAATCCGCCGCTCATCATCATCGGTGGCCGCATGGCGTTGGCAGGCGACATTCTCCTGGCACCGCTGATCACGTCATATGAACGCCACACGCTCATCAAGTCCCGCGATATCGCGCCCGCCCTGCGCACGCGGATAATCATTGGCAAGCACACGCAGAACGATGCCTTGCTCGGCGCGGTCGGCCTGGTGCTGCGCCACAACAGCCGGCTGCAATGATTTGACTGCGGCAGCGCCGCTCGGTACGACGATTTCGCCTTGTTGCCTCGCAAATACCTGGACTGCCTGCTCGACCGAAGGAGCCCTCGTGCCGTACCGCCCGGTGATAGAGCGAACAGACGCTTCCTCGGAGATGGAGTCAGGGGGAAGCGTCATCAGAAACGTCCGTAGTCGATCACGCTGCTCTGCCTGCGCCAGCTTGCGATCGAAATATTCCACCCGCTGTTCTTCGAGCTTGGCCAGCCGCGCCTGCTCGGCACGCCGCTGGCGGGCAATCTCCACAAGCCGTGCCCGCCAGCGGGTGAAGCGGAACACGCTTGTTCGTTCAGATCGCGGCGAGCGCGATCTTTCGCAAATCGTCGGCGTAGAGTTCCGGCGTTTCCCAGGCCGGAAAATGCCCGCCACGCGGAAAGACGGTGTAACTCTGCACATTGTAGAGCCGCTCGGCCCGCTCGCGCGGCGCGAGCGCCAGATCATGTGGCCACATCGCGACGGCGGTGGGGACATGCACGAAGTCATCCGCCCGCAGCGGCGGCCGCAGCCGGGCGGCATCGTAATAGTAGCGGACAGACGACCCGATCTTGTTGGTCATCCAGTAGATCGTCAGAGCGTCAGCCAGGTCTTCGAGTGGCCAGACAGAGAAGACGTCGCCATCGCAGTCCATCCAGGCCCGGAACTTCTCGACAATCCACGAGGCCAGGCCAACAGGACTGTCGGCAAGCCCAAAGGCGAGAGTTTGTGGCCTCGAGCTCTGGATCGCCTGATAGCCCCCTTCCTCCCGGCTCCACAGTTGGAGGCGCTCGTCATAGTCGATCTCGGACTTCGACAGGGGCGACGCATCTTCTGGAATCGGCTTCGGCGCGACCGTCGAGACATGGAGAGCCAGCAAACGCGCCGGATGCCGAAGCGCTATCCGGGTGGCAAGGCCGGAGCCGATGTCAGTCCCAGCCACGACGAACCGCCCATAGCCCAGCATCGTCATTAACTTCGGATAAAGGTCACTGGGCTCCGCCTCGTAGGGCCGGGTTGGCCTGTCCGAGTAGCCGAAGCCGGGCATGGTGGGGATCACGACATCGAACGCCGGCTTTCCCCGGGTAAGCAGCGGCGCTATACGCTGAAACTCCACGAAGCTGGACGGCCAACCGTTCATCAGCAGTAGCGGGATCGATCCACTTTGTGCGCTGCGAAAATGCAGAAAGTGTATGCCGTGGCCATCGACCGTCGTCCGAAAATGAGGCAGCTGGTTGAGCCGATCTCGCCGCTGTGCCCAGTCATAGCTGTCACGCCAGAAATCGATGAACTGGTTGAGGACGCCGCGCTCGGTTCCCATGGTCCAGTCGTCAGTTACCGCGTCGGCCCAACGCGTCCGTGCGAGGCGGCCACGAAGGTCAGCGGCCTGGTCCGGATCATAGGGAATCTGGAAGGGAGTGATCATGATTGATTCCTTGGCTGTAGTGCAGCAGAAGACCGGCCGACCGGTCCAATACGAATTGACCTCCGATGTCCGCTCCAAACGTGAGATGACTTGCTTCCAGTGGTATTGCGGATCTGCCGGTGAGGGCTGATGTCGGTGATTCAGCCGATATCGACGTTCATGGCGAAGTCCCAGGTGCCGGCGCCGTTTTTGGCGAGGCCAATCATCATCAAACCGAGCGCCTCCAGCGTCTGGGCCATGTGCAAGCCGCCCACGTCGAGCGGACGCAGCCCGAGACTCTCGAGGAACGTCGAGACGCGCGCTTTCGCCTCCGCATCGTCGGCTGCGATGAACGCGTCGAGGCGTCCACCCTTCGCAAGCACGTGACCAAAGATCGTGTTGAACGCCTTCACAACATGCGCGCCGGCGGGGAGGCCCTTTGCGGTCTCCTGCGCGCCAGAACTGCCGTGGGGCGTGACGAGGCCGGAGAGGTCGGGGGTAACCGGGTTGGCGATGTCGACGATTACCTTGCCATCGAGCGCTTTCCCAAAGTCGGCTACCGCCGCCGCTGCACCGCTGTACGGCACGGCGAGGATGACGATGTCGCCCGCGGGGGCGGCTCCGTATATCCCAGTGGTCGCTCCAGCTCCAAGTTGGTCGGCGAGCGCCCGCGCCTTGGCGGGGTCGCGGCTGACAACCTCGACAGTGTGTCCGGCCTTGGCGGTACGGACCGCGATAGCGGCGGCCATCGTTCCTGAGCCGATGATGCTGATAGTGCTCATGTGTAGTCTCCTATTGAGTGGGGGTATTGCTGGTGGTCGCTAGACGGGGGATCCGTTTATTGGTTTGACGAATTACGGGATCGCGATACGACCCGCCGGAAAGTAATGGCCGTTGTCGAGGTCCTCGATCAGGCCCGGCTGACCTGGATACCAGCCGAGAGTCTGGCGGGTGATGGCGTTGGACGCCGGAAGGTCCAGCGCGACCAAATTCGCGAGAAAGCCGAAGAAGCCAGGCAGCATCAGTACGTCCGCAGGGATGGGCACAGCGGGCATGCCCATACGGCTGCCAATGGCCTCGGCGATCTCGCGGAACCGGATGCCGTCGCCCTCAATCCCGTGCCAATATTTGCCAGCCGGCCCCTTCTCCAGCGCCAGGCGGAAAAGGGAGGCCAGGTCGCGGGCATGCACAGCCGGCCAGAGGTTCGCGCCGTCACCGGGGTAACCGATAACGCCCTTCTCCTTCGCGAGACCGATCAGCAGCTGGAGGAAGCCGGCATCGGTCGTGCTGTGCGCGATGGGAGGAATTCGGACGACCGAAGACCGCACGCCCCGCTCCGCGAGGCCGATCACGGCGAGTTCCACGGCGTTACGAACCCGCAGGGTGCCCTTGTATGCTTCGCCGCCGGGAAGAGCCGGATCTTTCTCGGTGGCTGGCCGGCCCAGGCCTTCCCACCCCGCCGAGCCGATGCTCCCCGAGACGACGAGCGGCTTTCCGGTCCCCGCCAGCGCCTCGCCGTAGGCGAGCATGATCTGGAGCTCCGCAGCGGCCACGGCGTCGATCCCGCCGGACGGAAGCAGATCCTGCCTGTGCGCGACGTGGATGACGCCGTCAGACTCCGCCGCCGCCGCCTTGAGCCCGTCGAGGTCGGTGATATCCCCGCGACGTACCTTGGCGCCGAGCGCCGACACCGCCGTCGCGGACGTGTCCGACCGGACCAGGCCAATGACCTCATGTCCGGCCGCGATGAGCTCGGGAATGATGTGCGAACCGATATGACCGGTCCCGCCAGTAACTAAAACGCGCATGCTGCTGCTCCTTGGGTAATGTGATGCGAGACGTGGTGCCGCGGGCTCAGCCGAGAGGCTGACGCGGATTGAGAAGTTGGTATGTTTGATGGAGCGGGTCATGAGGCCCAGCCACAGCATGCAGGCGTGCTCCAGCGTCCGCGCCATAATCAGCCGCCCGGTATCCATCGGACGTAGCCCGAGGCTGTCGATGAACGCCGAGACGCGCGCCTTCGCCTGAGAGTCGTCCCCGGCGATGAACACGTCCAATGGATGGCCCCCGATAGGACCGGCAGCCAAGACCTGGGCGTTCTGGGTGTTGAACGCCTTGACGATAGTGGCATTGGCAGGAGCAACCTTGGCGATCTCCTGCGCGCCGAAACTGTCTTCAGGAGTCAAGAAACCCGTGAAGTCGGATTTGATGGGGTTGGTGATGTCGACGATGAGCTTGCCTGCCAGTTTTTCGCCGTACTGCTTCACCACGTCGAGAACGGCCGAATAAGGAACCGCCAGGATGACAATGTCCCCGACCGGGGCGGCGCCAAACGTTCCGGTCGTCGCGCCGGCTCCGACCTGCTCGGCCAGCGCCCGCGACTTGGTGGCGTCGCGGCTCATCACCTCGACGGTGTGTCCGGCCTTGGCGGCAAGATCGCCGATCGCTGCGGCCATACCGCCTGAGCCGATGATGCTGATAGTGCTCATGTTCGTGTTCCCATGACTTCGCTTTTCGGGTTGCCGGAAAGCGCCTCCGGCTCCATATACACTTGTGGACCACTGATCCGTATATCTGGATCACTGATCCGATTATCAAGGTGACCTATGCGAGCCGACGCCAAAAAAAATTACAGCCACATCCTTGCGGTCGCGCGTGAGGTCGTCACCCAGCACGGCGCCGACGCATCGATGCGCGATATCGCCCGTCGAGCCGAGGTCGGGTTAGCCACGCTGCTTCGTCATTTCCCGACGCGAGAAGCCCTGTTCGACGCGCTGCTGTGTACGAATCTGGACGCACTGACTCAGAAGGCAGATGAACTCGAAACGTCGAACTCACCCGACGAGGCGCTCATCTCCTGGTTCCAGGAATGGTTGGTGTTCGCCCAAAGCTATAGGGGCGTCGTCGCCATGATGGCCGCCGCCCACACGAACCCGGACTCCGCTCTTTATGCTTCATGCGCTGCGGTGCACTCGGCGAGCGCGCGACTGCTGCTCCGTGCACAGGCCGAAGGCGCGGCGCGGCCCGACATGAATGGGGATGACCTGTTCGCCCTGATGACGGCTCTCGGATGGGCGGTCGACCAACCCTCATTCGCGCCGCGGGCCGATCATCTCTTTCGCATCATTACGGGCTCCATCCTGGCGAACCCGTCGACCGGATAGGCTTCTGCTGCGCTCGACCGTCAAAACTAAGTATTCATCATACTGCTGACGAGAGGCGGAGCACTTCATCCTTTGCTTCCAGGCGTCACCTCGGCCGCACGCATCGGATCATGCTCGATCCGATGCGTGCATCGTGTCCCTGCCGGTGGGACGTCATGTTCATCAGTCGAACTTGACCAGGTCCTTGAAGATCAGCCGGCCCCAGCTGTTCCCGCGCGCCTGCACGAGCAGTCCGCCTTCCGAAAGCCCGCCTAGCTTGATCGGCGCGAAGCCGAGATTTTCCGCGAGCGTACCAATCTGCGCTGCAGCGTCTTCATCGTCGCTCGCCAGGAACACGACTCTCTTGCCACCATGTACGGCGGGATCTTGGTCAAGGGTGGCAGTGATCAGATGGTTGAAGCCCTTGACCAGTCTTGCACCAGAGAAAGCCTGCGCTATGAACTTGGAAGACGGCTGTCCCCCCAGTTCCTCAGGGGGTACGCCATAGGCATTGGTCGCATCGACGATGGTCTTCCCCTGCCAGGTGGGCAGCGCGTTCGCGACATCCGGGTGCGCCTCGAAACGAACTGCCAAAAAGATGATGTCCGCTTTGACTGCCTCCGCCAGCGTCTTGGGGATGATCGTAGGCCCGATCGCGGCCGCATCGGCTGCAAAGCTTTCCGGGTCGCGCGTGGTTGCCACGGATACGTCGATGCCCTTGCGGGCAAACGCCTTGGCCAAGCCCTGGCCGGTATTGCCGAAGCCGATAATTGCGTAGCTCATGTTTATTTTCCTTTGTTTTACCACGCCCGGTCGGGCGCTGAATATCGAATGGAACCCGTCCAGGCGAAGCGGGTCAGAGTTGGGCTAGGCCGCCGTCGACGGCTACCTCGCTGGCGGTCATGAAGCTGCTGTCCGACGAGGCGAGGAAGGCCGCCGCCGCCCCGAGCTCTGCCGGATCGCCCATGCGCTGAAACGCAGTCATTGAGCCGTAAGCCTTCAAGCCGCCCTCTCCGAGCGCTTCGGTCGCGAGTTCGGTCGCGATGGCCCCGGGCGACAGGACGTTTACCCGGATGCCGGTGCCCTTGAGATCCTCTGCCCAGGTTCGTGCGAGGTTGCGCACAGCCGCCTTGCTTGCGCTGTAGGCGGTGAACGCCGGGGCGCCCGTGGTGCCGGCGCTCGATCCGGTCAGGATGATCGAGCCGCCTTCGCCCATCAGCGGCAGCGCCTTCTGGACCGTGAAGATCGTACCCTTCACATTGACGTCGAAGGTTTCGTCGATGTGCTCGGCGGTGATCTCGCCGAGCTTAAGCTGGCTTCCTACCCCAGCGTTCGCAAAGACGATGTCGAGGGTTCCGCGCTCGGTCTTCACCGCCGCGTAAAGCTTGTCGAGATCGGCCTCATCGGAGACCGAGCCCTGCACCGCGCGGGCATTGGACCCGAGCTCGACGAGGGCGGCGTCGAGCGCATCCTGCCGACGGCCGAAGATGAAGACGAAAGCGCCCTCCTCGATGAAGCGCTTTGCAGCGGCGAGGCCGATGCCGGTGGCGCCACCCGTGATCACGGCGGTCTTTCCATTCAATCTGGGCATATCGTGTATCCTTCGTTTCGCTATTTCGGGTCTTTGACCGTACGGGACGTCTTCCCGAGAAGCTCAACATGGCCCTGCCGAAGTCAGCCAGACAGTGAGCAATAGCGCACATCGGTGGTGCGAAAACGATCCATACCGATAATCAAACGCCACGATGTTCGCGCAAACTCCGGCTCCGTATGTTAGAATGAGCATCGGAAGCCGACTGCGCGGCGCGGAAATGCACCATGATCGACTGGGATGACGTTCGCTACTTTCTTGCCGCCGCGCAAGGAGGCTCAGTGCGGGCCGCCGCCAAACGTCTCGGAGTGAACCACGCGACCGTGCTGCGACGCATCGCCCAGCTCGAGGACCGCCTCGGGGCGCAGATGTTCGAAAAGCTGCCTTCGGGCTACCGCTTAACAGCTGCGGGCGAGGAGGTCCTCGAGTTCGCGGACCAGATGCAAGCGTCGTCGCACCAACTGGAAACGCGCGTCTTGGGGCGCGATCAAAGCGTGCGCGGGCTTCTGCGGGTGACGCTGCCGGCGCCCCTCGCAGCACACCTGCTCATGCCGGACTTCGCGGATTTCGTACGCCTGCATCCGGGCATCGAGATGGAAATCTTGTCGTCCGGCGAGCTGGCAAACCTGACCAACCGAGAGGCCGACGTGGCGATCCGCGTCGTCTACGACCGCGAAGCCCTGCCGCTCAATCTTCACGGCCTGAAGGGGCCGGAGCTGTTCGGCGGCTTCTACATGTCCGGCGATCGACTAGCCGAGTGGCAGGCGGGCGGGCCGGATCCCAGGTGGATCGCCATAAGCGGTCATGGAGTACCGGACTGGACCCGCGAGGGAGAACTTCGCACGACTGGGACTCCGTTCCGGACTATGGATTTCGAAGCGCAGATCGCGGCGGTCCGGCAAGGTATAGGCATCACGACGCTCCCGTGTTTCGTCGGAGATACCGATCCCTTGTTGGAGAGGGTGCCAGGTACCAACCTACACCTGTATGGACCGATCTGGGTTCTCACTCAGGGGGAGACACGCAAGACGAAGCGCGTGCGGCTCCTCACCGAGTTCGTATCCCGCAAACTCGCCGCCTACGCCCCACTTTTAGCGGGGCTGTCCATATCGCGCGACCGACGCGCAGGAGATCGCCGGCGACGCTTGCCGGGTCGTGCTTGTTTAGGGGAAGAATTGGGGTAAATGCGGGAACGTCGGCTTCTGTCGCAAACTGACGTACAACGGTGCAAGCGGGAATGGCTGCAAAGTCCATGGGCTGTCCAGCCTTCTGCCTCGCGCAGAAATGGAAGAGACGACGCACGTTCTCCGGGTATGATGGATACCAAGGCGCGCCCGGTTTCTCGCCGAAGTCGAACGTTCAATCGCCAACGCAAAGCTGTCATCATGGCCGTCACCGGCAGGGTGATAAATCATTCTTTTGCGGGAATGCGGACCGAGCGGGTCGGATGCCTAAGGTGGGTAGGCGTCATACCGGTGTGCTGACGGAATACCCGGCTGAAATGACCAGCATTCTCGAAACCGCATCGGTACGCGATTTCCCCTATCTGCAAGTCGCTGTCTTCCAGCAAAGACTTCGCATAATGCACGCGTAGCGCGAGATACGCCGCCATCGGGCTGACACCCAATTCAGTTCCAAAAACACGTTCCAGCTGACGCCTGGAACAATTCAACTGGGCTGCGATCTCGGTGATCGAGACTTTCGCCTGGAGATTGCTTTCCATCAACAGCAGGGCCCGCTTGACCGCACGGCTCGACGCTTCGGGAAAAAGATCCCCGACGGGTTGCACGTCTCTGATGTTTCGAATGCGATCAAGGACGAGTATCTTGGCGGCTTTTTCCGCCGCTTTCTGACCGATGAATTGCGACACGAAAAAGCCGGCAAGGTCAGCCGCGCCCGTGCCTCCGGCACATGTTGAGCGGCCACGGTCGACGGAAAACAGACTATCGGCATGCGCGTTCACGTCGGGGAACTCAGCCCGAAAATCCTTGATGTGGAACCAGCTGACGGCGGCGCTATAGCCATCTAGCAAGCCGTAACGGGCAAGCACGAAACTTCCCGTGCAAAGCGCGGTAAGAGGCACTCGTTTCTCGGCGGCCCGCAAGAGGAATGCCTCTTTCTCTGAACTGAGGGCACGGTTGGTGTCGAGCAGGCCGCCGACCACGACGACGTTGTCAAAGTCCTCCGGATTGCCGATCTCCTTCGTCGGAAGCAATTCGACGCCGCAACTCGCCCTGATCGGCAGGCCGCGTTCGCCGACGATCTGCCAGTCGAATTCGATCTTGCGGCTCCGGTCGCCCTCATCGCCAGCCAAGCGCAGCGTGTCGATGAAGAGCGAGAGCGGCGAGAGGGTAAAGTCGCGAACCAGGAGAAACGCGAACTTCTTGGGCATTCCTTTTTCCTGGGCTATCGTTGGGCCTTGCTCGATCGCAGTGGGACGGATTCGGCTGTCTCCCTTCTGGCGGGTGAGCCATCGATGACGGGTTATATATTGTGTACCAAGAAAATACAATCCGTTGACTCGCTGACCACCGCATGCGATTCTTCCTGTCGCAATAGATGTTTGACTATCAGAACCATTCCGAAGGTGCGCAATGAAGGGCAGCAAGGGCAATCTCTACGATGATCTGAAGCGTCGCATCCTGACGATGGAACTTGATCCTGACGAGGATCTCGATGAGATGGCGCTAAGCGAGCGCTACGGCCTTTCGCGGACCCCGGTCAGGGAAATCTTCCGCAGATTGGAGGGCGAAGGATACATCGAAATTCGGGCGAACAGGGGAGCCCGGGTTGTTCCGATGAACCATTCGACACTTCGGCATTTTTTCCTGGTCGCGCCCATGATCTACGCAGCGATCGGCCGATTGGCCGTCCAGAATTTCAAACCATCACAGCTTTCGGATCTGAAGGACACACAGGAGCGTTTCCGCAAGGCAAGTATGTCCAGCGACGCGCTTTCCATGGTGCTCGAGAACAACCGATTTCACGAGATCATTGGCGAGATGTCCGGCAATGTCTACCTTCAGCCAAGTCTCGGCAGGCTTTTGATAGACCACGCTCGTATCGGTCACACCTTCTTCCGACCACGCAACGCTGACATGCGCAAGCGACTCCAGATAGCGGTCGAGCATCACGACGGCTTCATCTCCGCTATCGGCGCTCACGAAGAGGACGCCGTTGTCGATCTCGTGTTCGAGCACTGGGAACTGTCGCGCGAAAACATGGAGATGTTTATCGCGCCCCAAGGATTGAAGGCGGATGCACTCGTTGGCGATTCTTGAACGCAACGCCATTAGCGACCCGGCGAAATTCGAGGACCTCAACTTTCAGCACTAGCGCCTAACCCTCCGGTTAGAATCACACCCTTTTGCTGAAATCACCTTAAACGGCTCGAGATGCGCCGCTCGTTACTTCTGGTCTTGTGGGCTTGCCCCCTCTACCGCGACCCCGCTCTGGTCACGCGCTTAGGCAGTTTGCCGGCAGTGAAAGGCACAGGCACATTCAGCCGAACCCAGCCCGTCCCAGGCTCGCTCTTGCGAGCAGGTCGTGTGTTATCAAAATATAAATAATGTGTACATAGATAATACAATGCATTGACTCCCTCGCGGTCGTGTGCAATTTTCCAAGACATCAAGTGCGATCGACCGGTTCTGAGCGCTGAGAATTCTCGCATGAGAATTCGCAGACGGTCTCATGCGCCCCAAGGACGCATTGGTCGAAATGGCCACTCCACTGATGGAGAACTGTCTTGAAGTTCGAAGGTATCTACACCCCGGCCATCACACCTCTCGACCCGGACGGGGAGATAGACCGCGGCGCCTTCGCGGCGGTGCTCGAGTCGCTCATCGAAGCGGGCGTCCACGGCATCATCGTTGGTGGATCGACGGGTGAATACTACGCCCAGAGCACCCAGGAGCGCTTCGATCTCGCCGCCTATGCCAAGCAGGTGATTGGCACCCGGCTTCCGCTCATCATTGGAACGGGCTCTACCAAGACCGAAGACTCGGTCGAATATGCCAAGGCGGCAAAGGAGATCGGTGCTGACGCCATCCTCGTGTCGTCGCCTCCATACGCTCTGCCGACCGAGCGTGAGAATGCGGTTCACGCCCTCACTGTCGACCGCGCGGCGAACCTCCCGATCATGCTCTACAACTATCCGGCCCGCATGGGCGTGACGATGCGGGAGGACTATTTCTCCCGCGTCGGCAGGTCCAGGAACGTCGTCGCCATCAAAGAGAGCTCCGGCGAGATGGGCAACGTCCATTTGCTGGCGCGGAAGTTCCCCAATATCGCGCTCTCTTGCGGCTGGGACGACCAGGCTCTCGAATTCTTTGCATGGGGTGCCAGGAGTTGGGTCTGCGCCGGCTCCAATTTTCTGCCGCGCGAGCATGTCGCGCTCTACGAGGCCTGCGTGCTCGAAAGGAATTTCGACAAGGGCCGCGCCATCATGACGGCGATGCTGCCGCTCATGGATTTCCTCGAATGCGGAAAGTTCGTTCAGTCGATCAAGCACGGCTGTGAGCTGATCGGCCTCAAAGCCGGCCCCGTGCGGGCGCCGCTGCGTCCCCTCAATTCGGAAGAAAAGCGAACTCTCCAAACTGTCGTCGCCACCTTGAAGCGCACGGTCGCCCAGATCACGTCGGGAGCAAACCATGCATGAACCTTTGACCGCTGCCGAATACAAGGCGATCGCCGCGGACCTTCAGTTTCCGACCAATGCCTTCATTGACGGGGCGTTCCGTCCTGCAAACTCCGGCAAGACATTCAAGACGACCAATCCGGCGACGGGCGACACGCTTGCCGAGGTCGCGGCATGCGACGCTAGCGATGTCGATTTCGCCGTCGCCAAGGCCAGGCAAGCCTTCGACGACGGCCGCTGGCATCTGCGCTCGCCTGGCGAGCGCAAGGCCGTGATGCTCAAATTTGCGAAGCTCATGGAACGCAACCGCCACGAACTTGCGGTCATGGAGAGCCTCGACAGCGGCAAGCCGGTCCGCGAATGCCAGACCGTCGACATTCCAGACACGATCCACACCATCCGCTGGCATGCCGAACTGATCGACAAGCTCTATGACAACACGGCTCCCGTGGGCTCGAACGCACTGACCATGGTTGTGCGCGAACCGGTTGGCGTCGTCGGTTGCGTCCTGCCGTGGAATTTTCCGTTGCTGATGCTGGCCTGGAAAATCGGTCCGGCGCTTGCCGCCGGATGCTCGGTGATCGTGAAACCGGCTCAGGAGACGACGCTGACTACGCTTCGTGTCGCCGAGCTGGCGCATGAGGCGGGTATCCCAGCGGGCGTCTTCAATGTTGTCACAGGCGGCGGCAAGGATGTAGGCGAACCGATCGGCATGCATATGGGCGTCGACATGGTGGCGTTCACCGGATCGACACCGACGGGTCGGCGCTTCCTGCGCTATGCGGCGGACTCCAATCTCAAACGCGTCGTCCTCGAATGCGGCGGCAAGAACCCGGCTGTGGTTCTCGAGGATGCCGAAGACCTCGACCTCGTCGCCGAACAGGTGGTCAACGGCGCGTTCTGGAACATGGGCGAGAACTGCTCGGCCACGTCACGGCTCATCGTTCACGCCAGCATCAAGGACGAGTTGCTGCAGCGGATCGGCGCCTACATGCGCGAGTGGAAGACGGGCGATCCGCTCGATCCGGAAAATCGCATCGGCGCGCTGGTCAGCAAGAGCCATTTCGAGAAGGTGAAATCCTTCCTCGCTGACGTGAAGACCGAAAAGCTCGCCATCGCCCATGGCGGCGCCACGCACAAGGGCATCTACATCGAACCGACCGTCGTCGATGGTGTTACACCTGTGAGCCGCCTGTTTCAGGAGGAGATTTTCGGACCGATCCTTTCGGTCACCACGTTCAATTCGCTTGCCGAAGCCGTGGCGCTCGCCAACGACACGAACTACGGGCTGACTGCGTCCGTCTACACCGCAAGCCTGCGCAAGGCGATCAAGCTTTCGCGCGAAATCCGGGCGGGCGTCGTGACCGTCAACTGCTTCGGCGAAGGCGACGCGACAACGCCGTTCGGCGGCTACAAGGAATCCGGTTTCGGCGGACGCGACAAGTCGGTCTTCGCGCATGACAATTACTGTGAATTGAAGACGGTCTGGATCGACGTCTCGGATCGTTCGGTGGACGAGACCATCCGGTGAACAACATCGTCGTCAAGCGTCTTCCGGCGGAATCCGGAACCTCGGGATGGGAGGCGCTCAGCAGACGCAGCTTCCCCGTCCGGACGCTCGATGGCGACGTGTCGGCCGACTGGCTGATCATCGGGGCGGGCTTCGCGGGCCTTTCCGCGGCGCGGCGGCTGCGTCAACTGCGGCCTCGCGACAAGATCGTCCTGCTGGAGGCGGGAGAGATCGCCAAAGGGACCTCGGGCCGAAACTCCGGCTACATGATCGACGTCCCGCACAATCTGTCGTCGGGCGAATATTCCGTCGCCAGCGAAACCGCGACGAAGGTGGAGATCGCCCAGAATCGTTTTGCGATTTCCTTCGCCGCCGACGCCGCGGCGGAATACGGCATGTCCGTGCTCACCTTCGATCCGTCGGGCAAGATCAATGCCGCGGCGACAGAGCGTGGAATAAAGCTCAATGCGAACTATGGCCGCTCGCTCTCGAACATCGGCGAGGAGCACCGCTTCCTGGATGCGGACGAGATGCGGGAGATCACCGGATCGTCCTACTATCTGGGAGGTCTCTACACGCCGGGCGCCGTGATGATCCAGCCCGCCGACTATATCCGCGGCTTCGCCGCGGGGCTGGCATCGAAGGCCGATATATTCGAGCACTCGCCGGTGCTTGGACTCGAGCGCCAGGGCGGGATGTGGAGGGCCGTATCGCGTCGCGGAAGCGTGACCGCGCCGAAAGTCATCCTGGGCGTCAACGGCCATATCGAGGATTTCGGTCACTTCCGTGGTCGTTTGATGCACATCTTCACCTATGCATCGATGACTACCCTTTTCACCTTGCGGTCCACGGGCAAGGACAGGTGGGCGTTGCTTCCGGCCGATCCAATGGGGGCGACCGTCAGGAAGATCACAATCGATGGGTCCTCGCGCATCGTGATTCGGACGCGGTTCACCTACGACTGGGGCGTCGAGGTGGGCGAAAGGCGCTTGGCCGGGATCGCCGCCGAGCAGCGGACTTCCCTGGACGCCAGGTTTCCCGACCTCAAGGACGTGCCGTTCGAGCATGTCTGGGCCGGACGGCTTTGCCTCAGCCGGAACCATGTGCCCGCCTTCGGCGAAATCGAACAGGGCCTCTACTCCGCGTGCTGTGAGAACGGTCTCGGGACCGTGAAAAGCACGCTCGCGGGCGTCATGGCCGCCGATCTGGCGACCGGTACCCGCTCGGACATGCTCGACAAATTCTCGGATCAGCCGGAACCCGCGAGGCTCCCACCGGAGCCGCTCGCATGGCTCGGCGTCAACACCGTGATCCGATTGCAGGAATTGCGTGCAGGCCGCGAGGGATGAGCCCCCGCCGCGCAATATGAAGACTGAGCCGACCGCAAAGTCTTCAAATGAGAATGGGAACGATAAACAAAAGGAGTGAGTAGAATGAAGACGTTGTGGAAAGCGCTCTGCGCTGCCGCGATGGTCGGTATGACGATGTTGTCCGCCCACACCGAAGAAAAGACCATTACCGTGGGCACGATGTCCTGGGAGGACCTCACCCCCATCACCGGCATCACCAAAAAGGTGCTCGAAGATTCCGGCTACACCGTGAAGGTGGTGGACTTCTCCGAATGGGGCATCGCCTACGCCGCGCTGAGCAAGGGCGACATCCAGATCCTCGCCTCGCAGACCGATTACGTCGCCCAGGACTATTGGGACAAGAACAAGAAAAAGCTCGAGAAGATCTCTCCGGTTTCGCATGGCCTGTTCCAGGGCGTGGCGGTGCCGAAATACGTGACGATCGACTCCATGGACCAGCTGAATGACAACGCCGACAAGTTCGGCGGCAAGATCGTCGGCATCGAGCCGGGATCCGGCCTGATGCGCGACACCGCGAACTCGGTGAAGGCATACGACCTGAAACTGCAACTCGTGGAAGGCAGCACCGCTGCCATGACCGCGGCGCTCAAGTCGGCTGTCGACCGCAAGGAATGGATCGCCGTCACGATCTGGGAGCCCTCCTGGATGATGCAGAAGTATGACGTGAAGTTCCTCAAGGACCCAAAGGCGGTCTTCCCACCGCCGCAGAGCTACTATTGGATCGGCAAGAAGGGCTTCTCCGCCGACAATCCGCATGCACGCGAAGTGATCGCCAGCGTCTACGTGCCGCTTGCCGACATCACCGCGATCAACTCCGCCGTCAACGAAGGCAAGACCATGGACGAGGCCATCAAGGCCTGGACCGACAGCCATGCCGACCTCCTGAAGCGCTGGGAGAACATCAAGGCCGAATAATTGTCGAAACGGCGGGCCGCCGACATCGGCGGCCCGTCCCGGAGCTATGAAAACATGAAGGGCCGCCGCCAAGCCGGCCCGTGGGGAAAGCGATGAACACTGCGATGAATGCCACCAGCGAAGTTCTGGTCGACTGCCAGTCCGTATGGAAGATTTTCGGTGGTCGTGCCCAGACCGCCGTCAAGGCCATAACCGAACGTGGGCTATCCAAGAAGCAGGTGCTGCAGGAATTCGACTGCGTGGTGGGTGTCTCCGACGCCAGCCTGCAGGTCCGCCGCGGCGAGATCTTCTGCATCATGGGGCTCTCGGGGAGTGGCAAGTCGACGCTGATCCGGCTCCTCAATCGTCTGATTGAACCCAGCCTCGGCAAGATCACGGTGAAGGGAAAGGAGATCGCCAAGCTGAGTGCGGCCGACCTTCGCGATATGCGCGCCCGCAACATCGGCATGGTGTTTCAGAGCGTGGCGCTTCTCCCTCACCGGACGGTTCTCGAGAATGCCGCCTTCGGTCTTGAGGTACGTGGCGTTGCGAAAGACGAGCGCAACAGGATCGCTCGTGCAACGCTCGAAAAGGTGAGGCTTGCCGACTGGACGTCGCGGTATCCCGCCGAACTGTCCGGCGGCATGCAGCAGCGCGTCGGCCTCGCTCGGGCGCTGGCGGCAGACCCCGAAATCATCCTCATGGACGAACCGTTCAGTGCTCTCGACCCTCTGATCCGTCGCCAACTGCAAGACGAATTTCGCAACCTCACCAAGTCGCTCGGCAAGTCGGCCGTCTTCATTACCCACGACCTCGAGGAAGCCATCCGCATCGGCGACCGCATTGCCATCATGAAGGACGGTGTCATCGTCCAGGTCGGAACGGCTGAGGAGATCGTAACCAAACCCGCCGATGACTACGTCTCCGATTTCGTGGCGGGCATATCCAGGATTCACCTGGTCAAGGCGCACTCCGTGATGCGACCCGTAGCCGAGTTCAAGAGTTCGCACCCGCATTGCGACGTCAACGCGCTGCTTCGGACTTCGCCGGAGGCCGACATCGGCGAACTCATCGACCTCACCATGAAGTCCGACCGCGATGCGGTCGCGGTCATCGAGAACGGCACCGTCGTTGGTGTCGTCACCATCCGTGGCTTGCTGCGCGGTGTTGCCGGGGCGCCCGCGGGAGAACTCGCCGCGGCATAAATCGGGAGATCGAAATGGACACTGCATTCATTACGGACACTTTCGATGCCTGGACGGACACCGCGCTCGGTTGGATCAGCGACAACGGCGAATGGTTGTTCGACTTTTTCAGGACCGTGCTTGAAGGGACTTACGACGGCGTCCTTTGGCTCCTGCAGCTCGCACCGTTTTACGTGATCGCGATCATCGCGGCACTGCTCGGCTGGCGATTGATCAACGCCCTGTCCGGCGTCCTCGCGGGACTTGCCCTGATCTTCTGCGCGGTCATGGGGCTCTGGACCGAAACCATGAGCACATTGGCCCTAGTGACCACCGCCACCATCCTCGCCCTTGTCGTCGGTATTCCCACCGGGCTCGTGGCCGGTTTCGTCAGGTCGTTCGACCGATTTCTCGAGCCCGTGCTCGACCTGATCCAGACCTTGCCGCCTTACATCTACCTCCTCCCTGCGATCGCGCTGCTCGGCTATGGGCCGGCGACCGCGCTCGTTGCTACCGTCATCGTCGCGATGCCGCCCGCCATCCGGCTCACGTCCCTGGGCATCCGGATGACGCCGCACGAATTCATCGAGCTCGGCCAGGCAACCGGCCTGACACCTTGGCAGATGTTCATCAAGATCAGGCTGCCTTTCGCCATCCCAAGCGTGATGGCCGGGATCAACCAGAGCCTGATGATGGCGTTCGGGATGGTCGTCATCGCCGGCATCGTCGGTTCGGGAGGTCTCGGAGAGACGATCTACACAGCCGTGCGTACGCTCGACATCGCCACGTCGATCAATGCCGCGATCGCGATCGTCATCCTGACCATGGTGCTCGACAGGTTCACGCAGAGCGCGGCGCATCGCGCCGAGGGAGGCGCAAGATGAACCCTGATCTGTTCCGGTTTTCGCCGGGGGCTTACCTGGCCCCCGTTGTGGATTGGCTGAACAAGAACTTCCATCCGTTCTTCGACACGGTGACCAAGCTGATCGAGGCGGTGCTGGGCGGCATCGAAACCGCGCTGCTCTATCCGCCGCCTTACGCGACGATCGCAGTGGCTGTCCTTCTCGCCGCATTCTTCGTCAGCGTCCGGGTCGCGGTGGTGACCGCGATCGCGCTTACGTTCTGCTTGCTGGCGGGCTTTTGGACCGCTTCGATGCAGACGCTGGCGCTGGTGACGGTTGCGGTGATCATTTCCGTGTCGATCGCCTTCCCGCTTGGCATCCTGGCATCGCGCTACAGGAAGTTCGAGGCCGCGATCCGACCGGTGCTGGACATCATGCAGACCGTGCCGCCGTGGGTCTATCTCATCCCTGCCGTGATGATCTTCAGCCTCGGCCGCGTTCCGGCGATCATCGCCACCATTGTCTACGGCATACCTCCAATGCTGCGCCTGACCACCCTGGCCTTCAACCAGGTGCCGAAAGACCTCCTGGAACTCGGGCAAGCCACCGGCGCCTCGCCGCGGTCGATTCTGTTCAAGATCGAAATTCCCTCGGCTACCCCGACACTGCTGGTCGGTCTCAACCAGTGCATCCTGTTGTCGCTGGCCATGGTCGTCCTGGCCGGCCTCGTCGGAGCAGGCGGTCTCGGAGCCGAGGTGACGCGGGGATTGACGCGGATGGAAATGGGCCTCGGCCTCAGGGCTGGGCTGTCGATCGTCGCCGTCGCCATCCTCCTCGACAGGGTCTCCAGGGGAGTGCTGCAGCGCAGCCAGGCGCCTGGTGCGGCGAAGGCCGCCTGAACCGAAAAGGGAATTCCCGTGCGCCGCAGTTTCTTCTGTATCGATTGCCACACCTGCGGCAATCCGGTGCGCCTGGTCGCCGGAGGTGGTCCCCTGCTGCCTCATATTCCCATCGCCGAGCGGCGTGACCTGTTCGTACGCGATCATGACTGGATCCGGCGGGCACTGATGTTCGAGCCGCGGGGGCACGACATCATGTCGGGTGCGATCATCTATCCGGCGTACCGCGAGGACTGTGATTTCGCCGTCATATTCATCGAGGTCAGCGGCTGCCTGCCGATGTGCGGCGCCGGCACGATCGGTCTCGTGACGGCAGCAATCGAAGAAGGCCTGGTAACGCCCAGTGTGCCGGGTAAGCTCTCGATCGAGACTCCGGCCGGCAGGGTTGATATCCAGTACGAGAAGCCTGGTGAGTTCGTGGACTCCGTCCGGATGTTCAACGTTGCCAGCTATCTGCATGCCGCTGATATCGCCGTCGAAGTCCCTGGTCTCGGTCGGCTCATCGTCGACATCGCCTATGGCGGCAACTACTATGCTGTCGTCGAGCCGCAGAAATCATGGCAGGGCCTGGACGGCATGTCGGCGAGCGATATCGTGGACCTCAGCCGCAGTCTTCGCGATGCGCTCGAGCCGATCTGCGATCCAGTCCATCCCGAAGACGAGAAAATACGCGGCGTGCACCACGCCATCTGGTGCGATGCGCCCTCGAGCAGCAACGCCGACGGCCGCGGCGCGGTGTTCTACGGCGACAAGGCGATCGACCGTTCGCCAGGCGGGACTGGAACTTCGGCGCGCATGGCGCAACTCCATGGCAAGGGACGACTGAAGGTCGGCGACACCTTCCGCCAGGAAAGCCTGATCGGCACTGTGTTCGAAGGCCGCGTCGAGGCGGAGGCAGACATAGGTCCCTTCAAGGGCATCAAGCCCAGTGTCGGCGGCTGGGCGCGGATTATCGGCCACAACACGATTTTCGTCGACGATCGCGATCCGTTGGCCCACGGATTCCAGATCCGGTGACGACATGCTCGCCTCTTCTTCGCGCCCCGCAGCAGAGCGTCCCAATACCTTCCGCGACCATTGTCGCTGGTCCAAACCCGCCTATTTGCGCGCCGCTGTACGCCAAGGCTCTACGCGGTTCTGAGGACGCTTTACATTCGCGCTTAGCCGCGTTTCAGTGTTGCCAGGTTGCTACGGAAGGGCGATCGAAGCGGTAAAGGATAATTGGTGCAGGGACACTGGCAGAGACGCTGACGTGCTAGGCCCTCGTTGTTGCCGCCGTTTCCCCTATTCCCACTCAATGATCAATTATGTCTATAACTGCTTGTTTCGATTGAGAAAATCTTATCATCTTCCAAGGAATACCGTCAAGAATACCGTCAGATTGTTAGGCTGTTGAAAAGACTAAAACAATGTGGTCGCCGTCGCGGTATGCACACTTTTGACTGCATTATTTACGACAGCCATTCGGCGAGGTCAAAGCCGGAGTTCACAGACCATAAGGCAAGGACGGTCTTGCTCATGCTCGACAGCCCTAGGTCGAGTCATCTCCTGCCAGCCCATTCCCGTCTAGGGTGTCGTGTCGAATCCTGTCGATCCTCGATCGACCAAAGCTTCGCATTCTCATCTGCTGTGACATTGTGTGGGCACACCTTTTTGAGGTTGTTCATTGGCAAGTCTTTGATGCTTGAAATTCTTCGGTGCTAGCAACATCACGTAATACGCTGGCAGGTTGACGACAAATCTCCTGTTCGATGGAGCTTGTCGTGCATTTTTTTGGATGAATCACCGTGCTAGCGTGGACACATAGGCCCAATGATCCTCTGTCCTTCAACGTTTCCGCTTCGGAAGACGACCCAAGAAAGGCTTTCTCGGCAGTACTTTCGCGTACTGAAGTACGGAAAAATTAGAATGCCTCTCCATCTGGTCGGGGAAACGATCGAGAAGACACGCAGAGACGGGCAAACTGGTGAAGCTGATGCGCGGCATCTACGTCGATGCCGATGATGCATCGACACGGTGCTCCTCCGACACGCTGTTCGCATGTCCCAATATCCGGGCGGCGGCGGCAGGCCCAGGGTACCCAGAAGGCCAAGCAGGAAGGGCGCTACCGGGAGCGGCCTGAGGACCAGGAGCGCAATGCGGCCATAGTGAAGATGCTCGAGGCGGGCCAGTCCTGGAACAACATCGTGGCCGCAACCGGGGCCTCCAGGAGCACCTTGGCTAGGCTGGCGAAGCGGAGCCATTTAGCGCTCCCCTCGCCACGTCATACATAAGCAGGTGGTCCGTACCGTCTGCCCTACGCACTCCAACCGCTGGACAAGGATAGCCCCGCCAGCGCGTGCTCATGTCGGTCTGAGGTACCGCCACCGGGCAGCCTCTCGGCGTCTGGCGGTCGTCTCGCCCGGGCCTGTGTCGTGAAACCGAAGGGGCACGGGGGATGGGTCGTAAGAAAATTTGGCCCGGATATTCACCCCTCCTTTTGACCCCGTTGAACCCGCTCACCCGAATTGTCTATCCGAGCTAGCCCAAGCGGCCGATTTGGGGGCGATCTTTATCGGCTACTAATGACCTGTCGCTTGACGCTGGGGTCTATTGGGTGGGCACTCGTCATTGGGTGGGCACGCGCGTCAGGCCGGAGTGTAGGCTGGGGTACGGAAGTCGCAATCTTTGAAGGCCCGTCCCCGGCCGCACTCTTGAGACACCCGCCCGGGTGGCCTTGGGGGCGGCACTAGCCGGTGTAAGACTGACAGGGTGCCCAAGGCTCCGCTGTCTGGGTCCTGTCATTGCTCAGTCACTATTTAGTTGTGCTGCCACTGCACCCTGCAAAGGCAGCTCAAAGCAGCGGGGACTAACCCCAAGCCCCCCGCCCGGTCCCCGCTGCTCATTTACCGTCGCAATGACGTCAGGGCCCGCGTGACCACCTACAACATCGCAGCACACGCCAGTACCCGGCATGATCGTCAAGGCTTTCCGGTGCCGTTGCGGCTCAACGCGCTGCGTTCACGGCGGAATTCGTGAAGGGAGAGATTCGCGCGGTGGGCGCACTGGACGGGCGCGCCATCTTGTCTATCTAATCGCCGACGCAAACCTCACCACGGAACAATCCACCTCGATCACGAAATCCCAAACACCGTCCTCAAAACGAGCATTCCTCTCGACCTGCTGATCGGAACCTACCGAACAAGCAAATTGCGAGCACCTTGCTTTAGGATTGCCAGGCGCTTCGGCGGGCATTTGCAGACCATCGATTGCGATAAGCGCTCCTTTTGGCGATGCCACTTAGGTTATGATGAATTGCAAAGAGCTCAAGACTGTGTGGCTGGCCATCGATTCCGGCCGACTGCTCGGCCATTAATTTCACATAATTTCACATTCCAAACAGAGACGAAAGTTGGCCCAGAGCTTACGGCCGAAACGCTCGCTTACGCAGTTGGATGCACCGTAACGGGGGCGAGGCTTCCGCGCCTATTCCAAATCCTTTGCTCTTCGGCCGACCCCTCGTCCGTCTTGACTAGTACGAGCCCACAGCCTATTTCAGCGCCACGTTAGCACTCTCCACTGGCGAGTGCTAACCACGCTCCGGCAACGGAGAACCTTTCAACCTCCGCACCAGGGATATCCAAAATGGCAAAGTCGAATTTCCGGCCGCTGCATGACCGCGTGGTCGTTCGTCGGGTCGAATCCGAATCCAAGACCTCAGGCGGGATCATCATCCCCGATACGGCGAAGGAAAAGCCGCAGGAAGGCGAGATCATCGCCGTTGGTTCCGGCGCCCGTGACGAAGCCGGCAAGCTCGTCCCGCTGGACGTCAAGGCCGGCGATCGCATCCTGTTCGGCAAGTGGTCGGGCACCGAAGTCAAGCTCAATGGCGAAGACCTTCTGATCATGAAGGAATCCGACATCATGGGCATCGTCGGCTGAATCTCGGCCTCACCATCACTTAAACCCCAGGGCTCAATTCAAGCCCCTGCCAGGAGCTAAAAATGGCTGCCAAAGACGTAAAATTTTCCCGCGATGCCCGTGAGCGCATGCTGCGCGGCGTCAACATCCTCGCCGACGCAGTGAAGGTCACGCTTGGCCCCAAGGGCCGCAACGTGGTCATCGACAAGTCGTTCGGCGCACCGCGCATCACCAAGGACGGCGTCACCGTCGCCAAGGAAATCGAGCTTGAAGACAAGTTCGAGAATATGGGCGCGCAGATGGTCCGCGAAGTTGCTTCGAAGACCAACGACATCGCCGGCGACGGCACCACGACCGCGACCGT
>NZ_JBVVQT010000021.1:0-116556 GCF_055811595.1 Mesorhizobium sp. WSM4814 | reverse complement strand
CAAGCCCGCTGGTTACTCGCTCCGGTCTTCGCAGTTTCGATCACATTCCTGGCGATTGGAATAATCGTTAGCTAAGGATCGTTAGCTAGGACCGACCGGACCTGACGATTGGACCGAACGACGAAATGGGATCTGCGCAGCTAAGTCCCTTCCTGCGCTGATAAAGGACCACCCGCCATTCCTCGATTTGGCGGGGTGGTCCGTGCGGCTGACCAAGTCCGCTCAGGAGGCCAGTCAGCGGTTTAAGGTCGCGAGGCAGCATCACCTCACAGCAGGTCTTCAGCAACCCCGTCGAATTTCCTGAGGCCTACGCTTGGCGGCCTCTGCTTGAGAAAGCCCTGTTCACTTGCGGCCGCCTTGAAGGCATCGAACGCGGCTTGTTGGGTGCAGTGTCCGGCCAGGCATTCCTCGATCATTCGAATTGCTTCAAGTCGGGACGGCTTGTCCATGAATGGCCATGGTTGTTGAAGCGCTTTCGCAGCTTCGGGTATCGACGCGACCACTATCGGCTTGTGATTCAGGTAAATTGTAATCGGAATGAACGTCGGCATCTTTGTCGCTCACCAGGAGTGAAGGCGGCTAAACGCGAAGACAAGGCAGTGGTTGCATCGTTGTGAATTCAGAGCGCCGCTGTCCGATACGATCGAGGCTGAAATGGCACGTCCGAAGAGTCTTGATCGTTTCGGTTCCCCTGAACGAAGAACCCCGCGCCTCACGGAGGGGATGGCGCGGGCTGATCGGAGCATCGCCCGACCGGCAGCAATCTTGAGAGGGAACCAAGACCATACTGCACGTCCCGAACTTCCGGCCATATGTTCCCCTTGCAGGCTCACCAGTTCGCCAATTCCGGATTTCACTTCGCTGAGAGGCGCGGCTTGAGCCGCAAGAGCTGCGGTCGCTGAATCAATAGCAACGGCTGCCTCAGCTGAATATTGCTGAAGTAGCTTGTACGCCCCATAGTCGGCAGCCAGAACTGCCACGAGCGGGGCAAAGCACACGGCCATGGCAGCTGACATCAGGCCTGTCTCCGCAAGCGCCTTACCCAGACCGCTTGGCCCACAGATTGTCGCGATCTGAGAACCCTGTTGAATGGCAACCATCAGAGGGCTCATGCCAGATGCGAGCCTTGGCGATCGCCTGCTGAAATGCGATGTCTTTCGAAGCTCCAAGCGCGGCAAACGTCTCGTGCAGTCCAATCGTGTCGACGCGGAGCTTCAAAAGGCTGTCGGAATATCGGACAATGATCCGCGCCACCAGGTTGGTAGGGATTGGTTTACCATCTCGGGTCGCAGCTGTGATCGTGCGGTCGAAACGTTTGTCGCGTCGCTTCCGATTCAGATAGGCCCGCAACTGGTCGGGCTCGCCGGAAAGCAGTTCATCGCGGGCTCGGGCAACATAGTCCCTCTGAACTGTGGTGAGCCCGATCACCCCACCTTCTCGGCGGCCAGTCACCCTGTTGATGCGGCCCACTACCTCCAAGGCGGCCCTCGTTGGATTGCCGCCACGGGCAAGGCCCTTAGAAAGGGCGGCACGGATCGCAACTTGTTGATCGGCAACAATGTTGGTGACCAGTTGCGGCCACGCGGGCGAAACCGGCATCGGCCCAAGCGCAAGCCGGCAACGCAAAGCTCTTGCGAGGCCGGTGGGACGAGACATTCCTCGACGAGGTCTGCTCGTTTCCGAATGGACAGTTTGACGACCAGGTCGATGCCTTCGCCGATGCTCTGAACGAACTGGCGCTGGGGTCGACCTTCACGCTCGACAATGTCTGACGGTTAGGCTGCTGACGTCAGTCAATGTGCTCGGGCAACTGCTTCAACTGGTCGGTGGTCATTTGCGTGATGGCATGCACGGTGCCGTCTTCGTCCCGCATGAAATCGAGCTGGCTCGCATATAGCGCGACGCGCTTTGAGCCAATGCCGAGGAACCCGCCAACATCGAAGACGACCTGGGCCTGGTCTCCGGTTCCATGGACGTGGTCTACGGAACTGATTTCCTCATCATCGCGACCGTAGATGGTCGCTCCTTCTAGCAAGTCAGCGCGCAGTTCAGCCTTCGTAAGCCGTACGTGATTGGTGTGGTCCATCTGTGGGGTCTCCTCTCATTTGGTCTGAGGTAACCCCCGGCACGGGCCAACCGTTCCGAACGATTATTCAAAGGATAGGCCGTGGCGAACGTCATTACGCTGTTTCGCGACAGCCTGACCAATCTCGTCTCTCGCATGGGGACGGAGCGAGACAGGGCGTCGAGCAGCTACTATGGCGTGCCGCTCCTAGATGACGCGTCGAGTTGGTCATGAAGGATCTGCGGCCGGGACGCCGGTCGCGTATATCGCTTTCAGCCAATGCCCGATCTGGGTCATCCGATTGCTCAGCAATGATTGACGCAATTGCCATGAGCGCGATGCGAAGCACCACAAGCTCCGTCGAATGATGGCCAAGACATCCATACCAGTCTCCTTTTAAGGTCCGGAACGAATGCTCAAACGCCTATCCCCCCGTGAGCGTTTCGAACAGCTTGTCTGGACCTATGAGCCGATTATCCCGGGAGTTGTTCATGACGATCTGACGCGCAGGCACAGCCGGTGTCCACGGTCATCGCCGTTGGTAGCCCGTCATCTCGAGATAGCCCTTGCCAGGGTGTGTGCCGGCCACCCGCACCGGACCTTCCCAATAGGGGATGCTGAGACCCATCCAGGCCTGAGAGTTGAGCGCGCCGACGGTGACGTCGAGCGCACGGTCGGGCAAAACGAGACGCCAGCGCGTAGGAATTTCGCGCCCCTCCACCCAGCTCGTCTCCAGCGGGGTCGCAACGAGCTTGCCGTCGCCGTAGGGCGTCACGGCACCGTCCGCCGCGATCCAGGTGGCGGAGGTGAAGCCGCTGTCAGCGGCATCGCGCAGGCGGAAACCCATCAGCTTCTCGCCTGTGTCAAAGGAAAGCGAGAACCAATCCCAACCGTTTTGGTCGTCCGCCAGCGGCTGCGACGACCATTCGCGATCGAGCCACGCGGTGCCGCGCACCCGGATCTCACCTTCCGGCAGACTAATCTTTCCCTCAACTGAGAAAAAGGGCTGGGAATAGTAGTAGCTCGCCTGCCCTTTCGCCGACTTGACCGAGTAGCCGCCGGCGCCGTGGAAGACGAGCGGGCCTTCGGCATGCATCGCGATGTCGTAGGCGAAGTCATTGCCGGTCGCGCTGAGCTGAAGTCGGTCCAGGCTGTCGCCCTCCATCTGCCAGGCGTCGATCCAGGCCGCGAAGGGCTTGGCAATCACACCCGCCTGGCCGATGCCGCCGCGCGCGAAACGCTCTGTGGAGAGGTGGGTCGCGGCGCTGGTCACAGCGGCATGGCCGAACCACACCTGCGGGCTCTCCCATCCCTCGGCCTCGCCCGGCGCGAGCGCCGAGCGGAACAGCGTCCATTGCAGGCCGTAGTCCGCGCCGTCGGGCCCGGTGAGGTTCGCGGTCAGATACCACCACTCGATCCGGGAGTCCGGATGGGCTCCATGATCCTGCGGGAACTCGAACCGTTTGCCCGGTTTCGGAACGGCGAAGCCTTCGGCGTCTGTGCCGAGCCCGGCAAAGCCCTGGGCGAAGGCATTGCCGACACCCAGCAGCAGGAACATGAGCGCCCTAGCGTTCATTGGCGAATATCCTCAGCAGCCCGGTCGGCTCCATGCGCGACAGCCGCCACGCTGGCCAGAGCGCGGCGAGCAGCGCGGCGGCGAGCGCGAAGAGCATCAGGCGGATGTATTCGACTGGAAACAGGTACATCGGCAGGCGCCAGCCGAACGCCTCGACATTGACAATGGCAAGCAAGACCCAGGCGAGCGCCAGGCCCAGCGGCAAGGCCAACACGGCCGTGATCGCGGCAAGCAGGACGGTACGCAGGATTTCTAGCCCGGCAAGCCGGCGCTGGGTGATCCCCATCGCCCATACGGGCGCCATCTGCGGCAGTCGCATCGCCGCCAGCGTGAGCAGGCTCATCAGGATTGCAAACGCGGCAACCGCCAGCGTCAGCACGTTCAGCGCATCAGTCACGGAGAAGGTGCGCTCGAACACCGACAGCGAGAACGCCTTGATCGCCGCCTGGTCGATGATGCGCGCGGGTGGAACGTCGAACGCCTCCGTGAGCGCCCGGCGCAGGCCCTGAGGATTGCCGGTGCGAACGCCATAGCGGCTCGGCTCGATGGCCGGGAACGTCTGGCGAAACAGCGCCTCGCCGACGATGGCCTGGCCGATGGGATTTCCGTAATCGCCGACGACGCCCGCGACCGGCAGCGACAGCCCGGGGCCGAGCGCCAGCGTGTGGCCGACGTGCAGCGCGGCGCGGCGCGAGAGCTGCTCGTTGATTACGACCGCCCTGCCCGCTTCGATCTCGTCCCAGACGGCGGGGATTGCGTCGAGGAAGCGCCAGTTTTCACGGTAGGTGTAGCCGACACGCACCCCGAAAATCTCCGCCGGCAAGCCGGCGAGCGTCGCTTCGACCGACATGATCGGCAGCACGGCGTCAGCGTGCGCCTCGAGAAAACGTTCCAGAGCCGCCCGGTCCGTGACCGCGTCCGCATCGACGTACAGTTCGGCTGACAGGCGCTGGTTGAGGAAGCCGACAAAGGTCAGGCGGAAGCTCGAGACCATGGTGGAAACGCCGACATTCGCAGCCATGGCTAGCAGCAGGGCCATCAGTGCAAGCCCGAGGCCGGGCAGTTGCTGACGCGTATCGGCCCAGAACCATTGCGCCATGGCGCGAACGGCTTGTGCTTCGCCAAGACGAAGGATTGCCGCCAGGCAAGGCGGCAGTGCAAGTGCTGCGCCAAGCAGTAGACAGGCAAGCAGCGCGAAGCCGGCGGCCAGTCCGCCCCTAGTGACGGCCAACACGCCCGCCGCCGCGAGCAGCACGCCCGCGGCTGAAGCCTGGAGCGTTCGCGTCCGTCCCGAGCCCAGCGCCCAGGCGCGGCCGCCGGCGCTCGCAAGGACCGGCATCCGCGCCAGCCGCCACAACGCGCTCGCGGCGGCGAGCAATGCGCCGCCGAGCGCCATGGCGATTCCCGAAAGCCACCATGCCGGGCGGATCTGCAGCGTGCCTGCAACGTCGGCGCCATAGAGGCCCCGTATCGTCGCGGCCACGTCCGGCAGCAGGAGCGCTGCGATGAGATAGCCGAGCGCGATGCCGAGCGCGCCGGCAAGCGTCGCCAGCACGACAAGCTCGGCGATCATCAGGACGACCAGGCGGCGGAGCGGCACGCCGAGGGCGCGCAGGGTGCGGATCACGCCACGTCGCTGCTCGAAAGCAAGGCCGATCGCACCGTGGAGGATGAAGATGCCTACCGCGAAGCTGAGGAAGCCAAACGCCGTGAGGTTGAGATGGAAGCTGTCGGTGAGCCGGCCGACATCGGTCGCACCGTCCGCACGCTGGAGTACGAGGTCCGGTGCGATATCCGCCAGCGGCTGTTGCCGCAAGGGCTGCTCCGGCAGGACGATCAGGCGGCTGATGCGCCCGGCGCGGCCAAGCAACTTCTGGACGACGCCGATATCGGCGAGCACGCTGCCCGGCGCGACCGCCTGATCGACCAGAACCGGGTTGGGCATGTTCGCCTCAAGGAGCGCGGCCATTTCCGGGCTGGCGACCAGCATTTCCGCGCGCAAGAAGCGGTTGAGGTCGGTGCGGGCCAGTGCTTCGCTTGCAGCGGAACTTGGCGGCGCGGTCAGCGGATCGACGCCGACCAGCCTCACGGCGGTGCCGCCGACGCGCAGCCTTCCCTCCACCACCGGACTGACCAGCCAGCCGGCACGGCGCAACGCGACGAAAAGCGCCTGAGGCATGGAATCCCCCTCGCGCGGCATCAGCTGGTGGAACTGGCCTTCGGCCAGCGTAGCGGCAGCTGCATCATAGCTCGCGCGTGCCTCGGCGTTGATCGCCTGCACGCCTGACCAGAGGGCCGTCGCCAGCGCGAGGCCGAGCACCAGCGTCAGCAATTGAAGCCGGTTGCGTCGCCAGTGCGAAGCCAGTGCCTCGAGGACAGCGCCGGTCATGCAAGGCGGCCCTGGCTGAGATGCGCCCGGCGCCCGAGACGTGCCGCAAGACGCGGGGAGTGGGTGACCATCAGGAGCGCTGCGCCGGTCTCCGCCACGAGCGCGAGGAATTGCTCCATTACCCCGTCCGCCGTCGCCTCGTCGAGGTTGCCGGTCGGCTCATCCGCGAGGATCAGCTTCGGCCGCGCCGCGAGCGCGCGGGCGATCGCCACGCGCTGCTGCTGGCCGCCGGACAACTGATCGGGGTATTTCCGCAGTTGCGGCTCCAGGCCCAGTGCGTGGGCCAATCGTGAAAGCCCCTGCGGTTCCGGCGTGCCGATCAGACGTGCCTGAAAGGCGATATTGGCGGCGACGTCCAGGGAGGGGATGAGATTGAACTGCTGGAAGATGATGCCCACCGTGCTTCGCCTGAGCCGGGCGCGACCACTGTCATCGAGCGCGGTGACCTCCTGCCCATCAAGCCCGACGCGCCCGCCGTCGGCAGCGTCCAGTCCTGCCACGAGGTGGAGCAGCGTGCTCTTGCCCGAACCGGATTCGCCGGTCAGCGCCAGCGTCTCGCCGGCGTCGAGCGAAAGTGACACGCCCCGCAGGACCGGCACCGGGCCTTCCGGGCCGGGATAGGATTTCAGCAGATCTTCGATCGAAAGCAGCATGCACCACAGCTACAGTCTGTGGCGAAAAGGAAAAGCGCTGCAGTTGATAATTCCCCAGAGGAAGCGCTGCTGCCCTGCAAGACCGCAGCTGGTTTCAAGCGGGAAGCCGACAATTGTCGCGTAGAACCAGCCACCAGGCTTTGTCTTCTCGCCCACTTCGAAGAAGGCGGCGATCACGTCGGCGCATTCATCGCGCAGCACCGAGTCGTCGCCAACCTTGAAAGTGATCCAGGTGCCAAGCCCGACCGCCGAAATCGCCTCGCCGGTGGAAGGGATGGTGCGCGTCAGCGGGCGGGCGTGGCGGCGAGCGTCTTTCCCGGCCAGGCGAGGGCCATCGGGGAGCCTGCGGCCACCTTAACGAATGTCCCTGCGGGTGATGTTCAATCAACCGCCATCGCTGAACTCCGGCCTCCCCGCATAGTCTGGAAAAGATAAGTCTTCGCGGGTTCTACCCAATAGACAGGGCAGGACAGGGAGTGCACGAAGGCGTTTTCGCAGGCCGGTGACAGATCGTTCGTGCGTCTGGGGAAGGATGAGATTCGACCCACGGCTTAACCACCGGATCGACGATGCTATGCCCTCCACAATGCACTCTTATGCGACTTTGGGCGAACAAACATCGAACACGCCCTAACGAAGCGGCCGTCCAACTACTAACGCTTGATGTCGTCTGCGCTTGCTTCCGCCGAAGCTTGGGTGTCCCACCCTATCCGGTCCGCCTGAACACCGAGCTCTATAGTTCATGCCAAGAATTGCAGCGCCCAGTTTCCCTAGCTGCGGCTGGTCGACGAGGCGAGCGCGGTAGAAGGCGACGATCCGGGCGCGGGCGCAGAGCCCCGTACCCGGGCCGCCCAGGGTCAGTGTCCGAAACTCAGGCCTACTTGATCTCCCAAGACGCCTTATGGTTGACCACGCGTCCGATTCGACCGCCAACTGTTTCGTGTAGCTGAACCGGGGTATAGGGGGCCTTTCCAGTAATTCCTTTGTACTTTCCTGTACCCCCGACGATGTAGTGGTTCTGGTTATCGAACGTTGTGAAGACGTTGTCGCCGTCCTTGTCGGTTTCGACACAACTGCCATCGAAGTTAAAATCATCCTTGATCATCGTCCAGTGCCCAAGGCAGTGCACCGACATGTCATGGAACGGGCCATCCCCTTTGACGTTACGCGTGAGACCGGTGAATTCGTCTATTCCCCCTGTGCCAACGCCGCTGTCCACTTTGGCCACGGTCTCGAATACGTAGTAAGTATCGTATTCCGCCTCTCCACTTTTCGGGAAGTCTGCTGCAATTACGGGAACCGAGCACAGCGTAAAGAGAGCCACTAGCGATGTAATTTTCATGGTAAACCTCCACCGTAGAGCCGGGCTGCCACCCCGGCTGCGTGCCGGGGCAGGCTCGCCAAACATCCAGTATAAGTCCGCGAAACACGTCTAAGCAACATGTCGGCGCGTGTATTCGGGCGTCGAATTCGCGAATTCAACTACAGCCCTTTGATCTGGCTGTTGAAGACCCTAGTTTGGGGACAGGCAAAAAAACTGGTCTTCCGCCCGATGCGGATCTTGTGGCATGACCGAACGATGCGTTGGGTCGGCTTGGGCCGTTGCGCAAAGGGAAGGTTTGGAGAAGCGCCGCGAATGACAGGTTATGGCGCGATCAAGGCGATGCGCGCTTCAGCGCCAGGCCGCCAGGCGACCAAAGCCTACTGTTAATCGGCGGCGCTCCTGCGAGGCGCAAGCCCCCCGAGCTGGGCGCGTTGAGGCTGCTCCGAGTCAGCGATCGCGCCGATAGTGCATAGCGACCGCGCCGCTGCGGAGCGGCTTCGCCGAGACCAGCTCGAGCCGTCGCGCACTGGGCAGCCCGCCCTGGTACAGGGTAGGGCCGTGGCCGGCGATCCTGGGATGGACGAGGAGCTGATATTCGTCGATCATATCCAGCCGGTCCAGCTCGGTTGCGAGTTTGCCGCTACCGAGGAGCACGCCGGCCGGAGTCGCGTCCTTGAGCCTCTGTACGCCTGTTCGCAGGTCGTCGGCGATGTGGTGGCTGTTGGCCCACGGGAAGTCCGTTCGCGTCGACGACACCACGTACTTCGGTTTGGCGTCCAGCTTGACCGCCCACTCGCGTATTGCCGGCGGCGCCTCCACGTCGCCGCGAGCGACCGCCGGTCAGTAGCTCTCCATCATATCGTAGGTGATGCGGCCCCACAGCATCGCCCCGCCCTCGTCCATAAGGCGGGTGAAGAACGCGTGCGTCTCGTCGTCAGCGATTCCCTCCTCATGGTCGACGCAGCCGTCCAGGGTGACGTTTATGCTGAAGGTCAATAGTCCCATGCGACGAGCCTAAAACCATTCGCTCGAAAAGACGTAGGGCTATTGCTCGCGGTTGATGTTCAACTTCCGCTATGGGGTCGACTCGAGCCGTTGCGCGAACCGCAGCTTTTGGGACGGGCCATGAATGTCGCGAAATGGCGCACGTGGGCGGTTGGTGCGTTCCGACTTCAGATTGCCTGATGAGGCTCGGCAAGGTCCGGCCTGGGTGGTGAGTCGACGCTCCACGCGAACTCACGGAATGGCCGGGATGCGGACAAATGGACATTGACGATGAAACGTCAGAGCGAGTCGGACCGCGCCCCGGGCCCGTTGTCACCGACAGCCTTATTGTTTGCCAAGTGGTGAACTGAATGCTATAGTTCACCACATGGAAAACTGTAGCTTCTCTTTGGACACTGCATTTCACGCGCTCGCGGACTCGACCAGAAGGGCGGTGATCAGTCGTTTGATGAAGGGGCCGGCCCCGGTCAAGGAACTCGCTGAACCCTTCGACATGGGTCTCCCTGCATTCCTGAAGCATCTACGCGTGCTTGAGGAAAGCGGGTTGATAGCGACCGAAAAGAGCGGCCGTGTTCGAACTTGCCGGATACGGCCCAAGCGCTTGTCGGAAGCAGAGACATGGCTTTCTGAGCAACGTGCACTCTGGCAGGCAGGCGCCGATCGGCTTGCCACCTATGTGGAAAACCAAATGACAGAGGACGATGACGAATGACCGCCGTTAACAATGAGCTATCCATCTCGCGCCTCATCAATGCCGCGCCGAGCAAGGTCTGGAAGGCGTGGAGCAAGCCCGAACATCTGGCGAGGTGGTGGATACCCCATCCAATCGAGTGCAAGGTCGTCAAGTTGGATCTGCGCCCTGGAGGTGGCTTCGAGACGCGGATGCGCCAGGGCGACGGAGACTTCAAGCCCCATGTCGAAGCCTGTTTCCTCGACATTGTTCCTGAGCAGCGTCTGGTGTGGACGACGACTCTCGCCGAGGGCTGGCGGCCGACAGAACCCTGGCTGGCACTGACAGCGATCATCACATTTGCAGCCGAAGGTAACGGCACCCACTATTCAGCCCGCGTGATGCACAAGAACGCCGCTGACAGCCGCAAGCACGAAGAAATGGGCTTTCAGAAGGGTTGGGGCACAACGATCGACCAGTTGGCGGCCTTCGTGGAGCATCTGGAATAAATCTGTCCTGAAGACCGCAAAGTGCGACCCATCCCGGAAAGACCGAGATGGGGCTCAATCAAGTCATTCATTGCGGCTGTCGCGAATGACGGCAAGGGGTCGGCTCGAGCCATTGCGCGAAGGGCAGGTTTGGAGAAGCGCCGCGAATGACAGGTTATGGCGCGACTGCGCCGATTGCCATGCTTACCGCGCCAGCCGAAAACAGCAACTGGGCAGTTCAGGTGGGCACTGAGGGGCGGTGATGGGCACTGATGGGCAGCGATAGCGAGCCTGGTGGATGTTTTCAAGCAGATCTGCGCCGGCGCCTCGGAGGACCACTCGCCTTCGATTTTGGCGAGGTCGACCTCGAGCGTCTCGACCAAGGGCGGTCGCGTACGGTGCGGGCAATCTCGATGATCCGATCCGCGCCTGCCATCATCTCTGGCCGGTGTGCCACGCTGATCCTCGTGATCGCGAGGTCCGTCAAGCTCGCGTTGATGCGTCGTTCATTTTCGACATCGAGATGCGCGGTGCCCTCGTCTAGTACCAGCATCTTCGGTCGCTTGTACAAAGCGCGTGCCAGTAGGACACGTTGCTTCTGGCCGCCGGAAAGAGAACTCCCCATATCGCCGATTAGCGTATTGTATGCCATAGGCATGGCCGAGATCTCATCGTGGATCCGGGCCATCCTGGCGCATTCCACCATATGATCGTGGTCGAACGCGGGATCGAAGAAGGAGATATTGTCGGCGATCGATCCGGACAGGAGCTGGTCGTCCTGCATGACCGCACCGACCTGCTCTCGATAGGTACGAACGCCAATCACATGCAGGGAAATCCCATCAGCCAGCACCTCGCCAGTGGTGGGCTCCAGAAGGCCCAGAATGACTTTCACCAAGGTAGTCTTGCCGCCTCCCGATGGCCCCATGATGGTGACGAAGGCTCCTGGTTCGATGGTTAGACTGACATTCTCCAGGACCAGTGGCTCGGTCTCAGCATAGCGGAAGCAGACGTCACGGAGCTCTATACTGCCCTTGATAAGTCTATCCTGAACCAGGGGGATTTCTTGGCCTCGTTCCGGAGGCGTCAGCGCAATATCTGCAAGGCGCTCAAGGTGCAGGTTCAGAAGTCGGAACTCGATAGCCTTCTCGACAAGGAGGATCATTTTCTCGCTGAAGTGTCGCTTATACGCGATGAAGGCGAAGAGCATGCCCACCGTTAAACTGCCCCCCAACACCAACTTGGCCCCGAGAAATACGATAAGAACGTTCTCCAGTCCAAAGATCGTGTCGTTCAGGGTTTTGAAGGTGATCCGCGCCTTTCCAAGGCGCACGTTTGCATTGACGACATCCGCGAAACGATTGAGCCATTGACCCTCACGCTCTTCCTCGCGATTGAAAAGTTTTAGGCTCTGGACCGAGCGCGCCGTCTCGATGAACGTCGAGTTCTCCTGCGCTCTCGTCTGGATCGCAGTTTCGCTGCGGCTGCGCAGAACGGGGTAGAGCGCCAAACGAACTGCCGCATAGAGCACCACCGCACCCACCACAACAAAGGCGAGTAGCGGGCTGTAGACGAAAATCATGACGAGAGTAGCGACTGCCATCAGGCCGTCCACGAAGCCAATGATCAAGCCTTCTGCCATGATGTTGCGGATTGGCTCTAATGAACCGAACCGCGAGAGCACGTCACCTATGTGACGCTTCTCAAAGAACGATAGCGGCAGGCGCACGAGATGGCCGAAGAGTCGGGCACCCATGTGGAAATGCAAAGTGTTCTGCAAAAGCAGCACGATGTGCGAACGAAGGGCTGTAGACAGCACTGATAATGCGGCCAGAAGGCCAAAGCCCAAGGCGAGAACCACGAGAAGGTCTACGTCACCACGGGCGATGACTTCGTCTATGGTAAGCTGCATGTAGAACGGAGCAGCGATCACCAGCAGTTCCAACACCACCGAGAGCGCGAGAATTTGCGCGACCGCATGCGGCGCGCCTTGAATGTGGCCCCAGAAGGCCCTGAACGGTAGACGGGTGCGCTCGTCGGCACGCGCGAATTCTTCCGCGGGGGTAATCTCGACGGCAACGCCGCTGAGGTGCGCGGATGCCTCCTCAAACGAGTAGCTTTGGACTCCCGAGGCCGGATCGTGCACGACGAGGCCGCGCCGGGAGACGGACTTTAGAACGACGAAGTGATTAAGATCCCAGTGCAGGACAGCTGGAAACCGGAGTTGGTTTAGTTGCCCAAGTTCAAGCCGCACTGCCCGGCATGACAGATGCAAATTGGCTGCGAGTTGGATCAGCCCGCGCAGAGTGACGCCTTTCAGGGACACTGGAAAGCGTCGCCTGAGCGCGTTCAGGTCGGTCTGGTGCCCATGGTAACTGGCAATCATGGCTAGGCAGGCTAGGCCGCATTCGGCGGCTTCGGCCTGAACTATGACCGGCAGGCGGGACCGGCCACGTAGCGGAATTGCCACCGCACTCATCGACGGGCACTGAGCAAGGGGTCGATGAGCCACGTCATCAGTGACCGCTCCTCGAGAATTATATCGGCCTTCAACACCATGCCTGGCTGAAGTGGCACCTTCTGGCCATAGGCGTCGATGTCAGGACGATCGAGTGCTGCCGTGACCCGATAGACAGGTTCCTCGATAGGAAGAGGCACTGCCACGTCCGCCTTTGTCAGTACCGTGTGGGCGACCCGAACCGTGCGCGCCTTGTAGGTGCCGAAACTTTGGTACGGGAAGGCCTCGTAGAGAATTCGTACGGGTTGGCCGATACGCACGAAACCGATCGCTCGGGTTGGGACGAACAACTCTGCCTCGAGCACGGCGGTCGGAGGGGCAATCACCATCTGCAGCAGACGCGGGTCTGCTACCTGGCCTTCAGTGGCATACAGGGCGGAAACGCGGCCGGATCGCGGTGCGCGAACCACATAGGAGCGTCGTCCTTCGACCTCGGCGATCTGCTGTTCGAGCGCTTCGAGATTACGCCGAAGCTCCTGGGTGCGCTCACTGGCACTTATCGGTACCTGATCAAGCGTGTAACGGGTCTCAGTGATCTGGCTCTGGCGCACGGAAATCTGCTGGCGGAGAGCGTTCAAGCTTTGACGTTGCTCGAGCAACGCCTCCTGCCTTCGAACATGCTCGTCCCGGGGCATTAAGCCTTTGGCGCTAAGGTCTGCGGCAGGTTGGATCATCGTCTCGGCAAGCCGGATTCGTTGCTCGTGAATGTCGACCTGGTCTTTCAGGAAGGAAATCTCCGCCTCCTGTCCGCGGATAACTGCTCTCAAGCGATCCGATTCAGTGCGTGCGCGGCGCTCCTCGCCGCTGATTTGATCCTGTATAAGACCGCGCTGGCTCTGCATCGCCCTTAGGACGGCCGCATTCACGTCCTCGCCGCTCCCTGAGATCTGGCCCGTATCGATAGTAAGGAGCGGCTTTCCCTGCTCGACGACCTCACCCTCGCTCACATGGACGCCCGAATCACACCCGGCTGCGCCGCGAACACCCGCGCCATTCCCTCGGTCGGGGTGAGATAGCCAATGACGGTTTCTTTGCGGGCATATGGTGCGAGGATAAGGAATATAAAAATCGCGCCGACAATTGCCACTCCGCCCCAGGCCATAATCTTGATCGACGGCGGCTGAAGCAAGGCCACGTGGCCCCACTGGCGTTGCAATCTCTGATGTTCGACCGCCTCGGGTCGGAACAGGGCCCGCTCGGGTTTCAACGGCGTCAGCACCTCTTCGGAAAAACTTGTAGGAGGCCCCTCCCGTCAATGACGGGAAGGGCAACGTGCTTGGTCCATCTGTGGGAATGCCACGCCGTTGCTCAGCGTTGCTCAACCACCACGCCGCTACTAAGCGCGTTCGCTGAAACGTTAATATCGTGCACTTCGATGTCCCTGACGACGACGGTAGCATTGATAAACGACCCGTGATGAAGCCTATGGGTCCCAGCGGAAACCAAGTCCAGTTCGTCGTCGCGAAGTTCGCGTAGCTCGAGTTCGTTATTCATGGTTTTTCTCCTTTGGGGCATGAGCCGCGGGGAACACTGAGATTTCCCCGCTACGGACTCGGAAAACCGGTCCAGATCAAGGAGGTTCCTTCTAGATTACGAATTATTTTTACTGCGGGGTTTTGACAAAGATACCCTTGAATACTTATAATTGCCGAAAGGAATAACTTAAACCCACGCGTGTGAGGGAACGTCGAGCAAATCTGCTCAGAACTGTGCCGTGAGCCCATGTGAGCAACCGCTTCTGCTCTGTTGTGTAAGAAGGCAGTCGGTTGGTGGCGCTTCCCGCTCGGTGAGGACTTCAACGTTCACGTGCTTGGAAGGCGGATTCCTGAAGTCACCATCCGGGAGTCTCTCGGCTGGGATTTCGGGAGGGGCGTGACTAATCTTCGACCGCTCCGGGTCTATTCGAGTCGTTGCGTGAAGGGCAGCTTTTGAGAATTGCCCGAATGTCGCGAAGTGGCGCGACCGAGCCGGCCGGCGCATGGGCTCGGATAATACCGCGATGGAGCGTTCTACGTCTCAATCGGGTGGAAAGCGGCCGTTGCGCCGTCGCGTGCGAACAGAGCATTCTCGCCAAAGTCGCCATCCCTTTTTACAGTGCGTTGCGGCAGGTGGCGCGGCGACTGCGGCATATCAGTTGAGGTGGAATAGTCCACTAAAGAACTCCCTTACCGCAGCTTGTGCCGCCTCAGTCGCCCCTTTGTCGTATCCCACCGTCGGACCGAGTTCCACGCAAGAGTCGTTGTATGTGAAGGGCCTGTCTGTCTCGACGTTGATTATCTTCCCGTCCTCTTCGCGGCGCCGGCACTTCCGCGAGGTTTGTGCGCTATGAATAACATAGCCCGGTGCGGTGCCGCGCTCATCGAAGGAATGAAGTGCACCCGAAAATTCTGTCATATGAACATCCTTGCCGGTCGCGCGAAGCCGCGCGATGTAGTCTCGGCAGGGTGCGGCCGGGGTCCAGTCGTCCGCCGCGCCGTGGAATTCGCGGATTGGTGCGTCTGCAATTTCGAGCTCACCGACAAACTGAATGACGCAAAGCGGGTAGAAGGGGAGATGTGCAGCGATACGCGCTCCCGTCGGCCCGTGAAGGTCTTGGAAACGCCTCATGCTTGTGTAAAGCGCCGCGAAGCCTCCACGCGAGAAGCCCATCACAGCAATGCGTGACGGATCGATGCGCGGGTGGGCCGCGAGCACATCGACAGCCCGATAGGCGTCGTAGATCTGCGCGAACAGACTTAGTTGAGACTGGTCCATCGCCACTCGGTCTACGTCGCGCCCGCCAAAACTGTCGAGGCGCAGCGTGGCGATTCCCATTTTGTTGAGAAATGCAGCCCATTGGAAGGCCGAGCCGCTCTTGGCACCGTCGGAGCCGTGGAGCAGCACGACAGCCGGCAGACGCTCGTCCCAATTCGGAAACCGAAGCTCGCCCGTGAGCGTCACGGGAACGCCGTTCGCGGTGTCGCCGCGCAGGAACTGCTCGTCCGTCAGGGTTAGAGACGGCACGCTCAGGATTTCATCTCGTGGGAACTTTGGCCGCGTCTCTTCGGTGAGAACGGGTGAAGCGAACAGCGCCACCAGCAACAGGCTGGTGACAACAGCGAGAAAGCGTCCCATAGCAGGCACCTCCGGGCTCGTAGTGCCCACACTAACACATTACGCCGCAAACGAAGGGATCTCAGTTCCCACGTCAGCTCCGGCCCTGAACTCGGTGGGCAAGGGCGCCGTCTCTAACTCCGGTTTGGGTGCTTGCATAGGGCCCCGAGCGACAGTCGGCTTTTGGGTCGCATCAGGTCGTAGCGCGAACGGCAGGTTTGGAGCAGCGCCATGAAGGTCAGCAAATGGCGCAACCGTGACCTCCGGTGCCGTCGCCGGCGATGTCTGCTTCCAGGCAGAGACAAAGTTGATCTCTACGGCTGACATTGGGCGCAAAGCTGCCGTCCACCTCGCGGTAGAGGTCAGTCGTCTTTCGGTCATGAGCGCCGGCTGGACCGAATGTCGGGTTTCTGGAGGGAAAATAGGTCCCGAAAGGTCCGATCAGGGTCATGATTTCCGGTTCATCGCCGCTGCAATGACCGATGGATCACCGATGCTGGGGATTTCACGCTAGACTGCAGCTACGGCATTCTCGATCATACACTCAACCATCCTATTCGCACGTCGTTGCCGCCCTTCGCCCTTCCAGCCTCGCAGTAGCCGCGCTATGTGTGGCTGTACGCAACCTGACGACGAACAGGAGCTAGATTAGACGATAGAAAACAGGCACAAGATCGCCTTCCCCTGCCCTTGGATCCCTTATGCGAAAAAAATCGAACTAAGCGCTGCGAAGATAGCGAAGCTCGATTGGCCCACTTTCAGAGCGAAGGTGGCCGTAAGTTACTGATATTGAAAGATTTTGGTGGTGGTCGCAGTCTCTGGCGAACCAGTCTCTGCCTAATTTTCCTTGATAGGCGCCGAAAAACAGCGAATTTCGAGGTTTTGAGGGCCTGACCCAATTTCCCATAAGAAATCGCTGCGCAGATTCAATGTTTTAGCGCCAAATTCCCTACACGTACTAACAGGGAATTGTTTAGCAGCTAGCAGGGAATCCAAATCGGAGCAGGCCGAGATGGCAAATCGCGGACTGGCGGCCGGCTCGCTAGCTCAATTGTCGAGCGCTACTGCTGGTTGGCTTGTCGGCCTATGGAAGATATGAGTCTCCCCTTACGCAATACGACTTACTGACATCCGCGGAATGACCACCGTTCACGTCAACCGAACGTTGAGGGAACTCCGAAAGGCCAATCTCGTCTCGTTCAAGGGCGGCCATGTACAGGTGATCAACCGCAAGAAGTTGGTCGAAATAGCCGGATTCGACAACGAGTATCTCCGGTAACGGCGTCTACTAGAGCGGCAACGCATGGGCCATTAGCAAATTCTCTGCTGGAAGACGACCCTCGGCCGTCGCTGGAACAGTTCCAGCCAAATGTTTCCGGACGACTGGTCGTGCGCGGCCTGGCGGGGCAGTGATATTATCTCGACCACACGGTACCCGCATCCGGCTTGCGGTGAAGGACGGGCCGAACGAAACTCAACCTCGTTCGTGTTGAGCAATATGCAAAAAGGTCCGATCATCATGACCGACGGCGACACGGCCTATCGCGCGACGAGAGCGTGCTGCCGAATAAGTGCAGGTGCCTGACACACTGCGGCAGAGCCAACCTCCACCTTCAGGAATCCTCCTCTATCGTTGCAATCGCCGCGGGCACTACCCGATCGTCCGTTCGACTACCAGCGGCTTGAGATGGCTAAGCCGTGCCATCCCTACGTCTTAAGGCAGATTGCCGCCCTGGGGTTCTAGCTTGACGTCGGTTTGCGGCGAATTTACCGAAAAAGCAACCTATGTTAGTGACTACTTATAAATAGACCGTATATTGCCCAACCTGTTCTCGCCAAGAGGGAGTGAGGAACTGCAAGAGACTCAAACCGAGGCATCGGTTGAGGCGTGGAGTGCTCTACTCGACGCGTGTACCTCAACCGCGCCGAAGCGGGAGGCAATGATGACAATAAAATCCTTTACAACAGTACTTGTCGGGCCGAGCGAGTTACTCCGAGAAGGCCTTAGTCGAATCCTGGATGCGACAAAGTTTCGTGTCCTTTTCTCTGCGGCTTGTGTTCACGATCTTCTGCAGAAGCCGCTAGCCCAGCACCGGTCCATCTTGCTCATCATAGATGTCGGCGGTACTGATGCGGATACTGAATTCGCACAAATTGCAGAATTCAAAGCGATTTATCCGACCAGCCATGTCGTCGCGCTAGCCGATCGCTGTCGATCGACCGATATAGTTTCAGCTTTTCGTGCGGGGGCAGACGGGTATTTGAGAAAAGTCGCTGCTTACGACACCTTCATCAAAGCTCTCGAATTGGTTATGCTAGGGCAGACGGTGTTACCTGCCGAAACTTTAACGACTATTCAAGAAATAAGGCATGATCTGAAACCTGATACGGTAGCTGATGAGTTAACAAAGGTGGTTGTTAACGTGGAGCATGAGGATCAAGAACTATCAATTTTGTCAAATCGGGAAAACTGTATTCTACGCCGCTTAATCGAAGGGGAGTCTAACAAAGCCATCGCGCGCGAGATCGACATTGCCGAAGCTACGGTGAAGGTACACGTCAAGGCCATCCTCCGAAAGATCCGGGTCCGCAACCGTACACAGGCTGCAGTTTGGGCGATGAACCATGGCATGCTTACTCCCGCATCTGGCAATGCCCCGTCGGGAAGCGAAAAGATGGCAACTCAACCGTCTTACAATATATAATCATTCGGGCTGGTGTATTGGCTTTTGCCAAAGCTTCGCCCTGATATGAGCCTCCGCTATCAAGAACCATACGCTCAAATCATCCCCGGCGATGGTAGCGAGCGGTGGAGACGGCATCGCAGGGGCGCATGAGGTGGACCTCACCAGTGTTACTACCATTTTGAAATTGAGGGCTTTATCAAAGTGGGCAAAGCAAAAATTACTTCTGGATTTTCGTTCAGCGAAGTGCGGATCGGAACCGTCGAGGGCGGAGAATCGGGGGTTCTGGTGTGGAAATACGACCAACTGGTGGCGGTCCTCACCCAGATCGACGAGGAAGCCTACTCGACGAAAGGCAAATGGTTTCTCGAGTCGGGCTTCGGGCTGCTAAGCGGGGAGCACAAGAATTTCGATACGATAGAGGAGGCCATAAGATGGGTTGGCAGATATACCTTCCCCGAGCCTGCTTACACTGCAGATTGAGCGACCGTTCCGAGGCAATCGATCCGAGTCCAAGGTCAGCTTGGCAATGCTGCCGATCGTGCCAGGACCCGCAACGGAGATCCTCCGACTCCACGCGCCAACTCGTTGCTGGACCCGAGTTTCACACCTGAAGAAATCCATACGATGATCGAGACCAACCCTGAACGGTTGCTCGCTCTCGAATAGCGCGATCGCGGTCGCCTATCCCCGAGGGAAGGGTCAAACCACATCGGCGAAGATGATCACGTCCATTGAAGTGCGGCGGACTGCTCATCTGTGCCCGGGCAAAGGAGACGAAAATGAGACCTCTACTTCTCATTGATCCGAACACAAATAAGGCAACAACTGCTGAGATGGTTCGCATCGCGCGGAACGCCGCTCCCAATGGCGTGATGGTCGAAGGTGCAACGGCGCAACGCGGCGCACCTCTGATTTAGACGATGACAAATTGGCGATTGGTGCCAAGTCGGTCAAAGTTCGAGTGGGTTCAGTTCCGGTGAGCGCGGCGCCAGGAACATCAAAGTGATGTTGTCCGGCACCTTCGGTTTCGGAGTCACATGCCATCCGGCCTGATCGAGGATGAGCACCGCACACGCGCCGTCGTCGACGCTCCGGCTGATCTCGGCGAGGTCCTCCCGCATCGCCTCGGTATCGCAATAGGGCAGGACAAGGCCCGCGCCCTATCCCTTCCGGGGGCAGATGGCCCCGCTGGTCGAACCAGTGGGGAATTTCTACAATAGCTTTGCCAGTTGCTGCGAGTCCAGCAAGGCTCGGCAGGCGTTTCCAGTCTGCGATGTCGCGAAGGTGCTTACCTTATTGCGCCGCAAGCTGCCTCCGCCGCGTGAAGAGTGCGAGAACGTTGCTCACGCCGATGGCAGCCTGCAGGTCAGTCAGGCGGTAATTGTAGCCGAGTTCAGGAAAGCCCTCGTAGATCACCTGTCTCGAGCCGTGCCGGACTGTGTCGGTAACGCTCATGCTGTGTTGGCCGACTAGCATGCATGACCTTGTCTCCTGCTGCTCGGGGGTAGAGTCACGCGTGATCCGAGTACTAGGTGACGATTACAATCCAACGTAGGTGCAGGCTTGAACGCAGCGCCGATCGCCCGGGAGAGTCTCAGTATAGCCCTATCCACGCCGTATTCTGGACATGAAGGTTAGCTTTATATTACCGGACGAAATTTCTGGTTGTACAAGCGGAGTTTCGTTAAGACGATAAAATATCGTCTATCGTCGATAGGTGTCCTTAGTGATACTTATAGTGAATTCATATTTTAACTGGAGAAGCACATGAAGTTGATGAATTCTGAAAATGGAATACAGTGGAAACACTCGGAATGGTTGAACAACTTTCGCGAGAGGATGGAGACAGTTGCGGCGAGGCCGACATCGACCGTGACGACCGAGGCTCCCACTTCCACCGCTTCCGCGCCGACGGAGACAGCCGCGTCGAGCCCGACATCGACCGTGACGCCCGAGGCTCCCACTTCCACCGCTTCCGCGCCGACGGCATCCACACAGCCGGCGCAGGGTCTTACCCACACCACCACACCGATCCAATCGGAGTACGATGGCCAGGTGATTGAAAATCTTGACATCTACGTCACCAACGGGGACGCGGTCACGATTACGCACGACAATGTCATCCTGCGCAATTGTCGTATTCATCACGTCGAGGGCGACGGGGTGACGGTGTCGGGCGCAACCGGCGTCACCATCGAGAACACCGAGGTCATCAACGCCGACCCGCCGGCGGGAATCGACGCCGAGACGAGCCCGAACATCAACAACATCAACGCAGAAAACGCCGCGAACCTGACCGTTCAAAACACCACGGTGCGGGAAGGCTCGACCGGCATCTATCTCCTGAACTCGCCCGGCGCGGATCTTTCGAACGTCGATGGCTACAACTTCCATGGCCCGATGCCGCGCGGTCAGTTCGTCCAGTTCAACAACTCGGGCAATAGTTCGCTGACCGACTTCTATGCCGTCAACGAAGCCGGCAGTTCGCATCCTGAGGACATCGTCTCAGTCTATGGCAGCCCGAATACGACGATCTCTAACGGGGTGATCGACGGTAACAACTCCGTGACCGGCGTCGGTGTGATGTTCGAGAACGGATCGACCGGCGGCAGGGTGCAGAACGTTGACGCCATCCATCAGGGCAATGGCGCGTTCTCGTCCTACGCGAGCGATGTGACCTTCGACGATACGAGGTCGTTCGACGGTATCAACGCCGACCAAGGCCGCGGGGCTTCCTCGTCGAATGGACTGATCTGGAATGTCAGCTCCGGCGGGGTCAGCGTCCTGAACTCGAGCTACACCAACCCTGGCAATCCCAACAACATCATTTGGGACAAGTCAAAGGCGGTCGTAGCCGACGTGCACGAGGATGCCGCCGCCACCCCAATGGCACACATCGATAACCAGTTCGCCTGGGACTACGCAGTCTGAACAGGCGGCGCAACCGGCTGCAGCAGACGGTTGCGCCACACTTCAGCACGGTGAGATGGGGCAGGGCTCGCGCTCGGACCAACTCGGCGGGTGGTTCCGTCGGGGGATTTTTGCATGAGACCTCGCCTGCCCTGCCGCCTTCCTCGCTCGTGAACAGAGGCCTGAAAATGGCCAGGTTAGAGCGCCCTGCGACCGCTTCACTGGATTCCGATAATAGATGACAAATTTCTCCTTGCACGTGCCCTCGCCGCTGGCGGTGGCCTTGCGCGAGATCCGTCCGGGCCTCTGCGCGGCCGGCGGGCTCTCGCTCTTCATCAATCTTCTCATGTTCGTGTCTCCGCTCTACACGATGCAAATTTATGATCGCGTCCTAACGAGCCGTAATGCCGTCACGCTCGTCATTATTTCGGTGATCGTGGGCGTGTTGCTGATGACCTATGGGACCCTCGAACATTATCGGGCTCGTATCCTCCAGCAGGCTGGCGTGCGGTTCGACCGGCTCTTGTCTGGTCCCGCCTTCGAGGCGGCGCTTTCCTCGGCGCTGCGTGCCCGCGGATCGAATCACGCACAGACCCTGCGCGATCTCGACCTCATGCGCGACATTCTTTCGGGCGGCGTCATCATGGCGCTGATGGACGCGCCCTGGGCTCCGATCTACATCGTGATCTGCTTCCTGCTTCACCCGTTGATCGGCCTTGTGGCCCTCGTCGGCGCGGTGGCGATAGTGACGATCGCACTCGTAAATGAGCGAGCGACGAAGGGCTTGCTCTTGCGAGCCTCGCTCACGAACACTCGCGCGATCGACAGGCTGGGCTCCTCGCTGCGCAATGCAGAGGCAATTCGGGGGCTCGGGATGGGGCCCGCTATCCGGTCATGGTGCACCGGAATCCGCGAGGAAGCGCTAGGTTACTCCGTCAGCGCGGGCGAGCGCGGCGGCACACTTCTTGCATTGTCCAAGTTTCTGCGCATGGCCATTCAAACGGCCATGATGGGCATCGGTGCGTACCTGGCTATTAACCAGGAAATCTCCGGGGGCGTCCTGTTTGCGGCGTCGCTTATCATGGGTCGGGCGCTTGCCCCGATTGAGATCATGGTGGCGCAATGGAAAAGTATCGTGTCCGCGCGCAGCGCCCATGCGCGCCTGGAACGCATATTCCAGGAGAACCCGCCCATTGCCGGACGCGTGCGTCTGCCTGACGTCAGGGGTACGGTTTCCGTCGAGAACCTTTTCGTCCTCGCCCCCGGTACGAACACGCCGGTCGTCATGGGCGCGACGTTCACGCTGAAGGCGGGAGAGGTCGTCGCCCTCGTTGGTTTATCGGGCTCGGGCAAATCCTCGCTCGCGCGTGCGCTTGTGGGTGCGTCGCCGCCGGCGCAGGGATGCGTGCGACTCGATGGCAACGATTTGCGCCATTACGATCCGGACCAACTCGGCACCGCGCTCGGCTACCTGCCCCAGGATATTGAGCTGTTCTCCGGTTCCGTGCGCGACAACATTGCGCGCTTCCGAGCTGACGCGGTCGATGCGCAGGTGACCGAGGCGGCAACACTCGCCTCTGCGCACGAGATGATCCAGCGCCTCCCCAAAGGGTATATGACCGACATCGGGGAGGATGGGGTCGGACTGTCGGGTGGGCAGCGGCAGCGGGTCGGTCTCGCGCGCGCCCTGTTTGGCGAGCCGAGCTTCGTCGTGCTCGATGAGCCTGATGCCAATTTGGACAGCGATGGCAATCGCGCACTGATCCGGGCAATCGAAGGGTTGCGGAAAGACGGAAAGACCGTTGTGATCGTGACCCACAGGCCGAACCTCCTGTCGGCGGTGGATCGAATGATCATCATGCAGGAAGGACGAATAGCGCAGATGGGCAGTCGTGACCAGTTGCTGCCGTCGCTCGTCGGCCCGAACGTAGCGCCGGCACCGCGGCGGCCCGTCTGGGATGGAGGGCGCGCCGGACCGCCGGCGTCAGATCCAGCGCTCCTCCGCCGGACACGCGTCGATGCATAACGAGTCGAAACCAATGATGATGCCTGACACCTCGAGAAGGACTGCAATCATAACACGGGTTCGCGGGCTCCCGACGCGGACGGCCCGCTCGACCCCTGCCTCCGCTTGTATAAGCGCGGTGGGGCCGACACTTTCCGCGCTCTTGCGTGCAGGACGGGTGACTCGAGCTAGCTTCCCGCAGATTTTCGCGCCGTTAGATTTTGCCGGCTCAGACCACAAGCCGGCGCACGCAAACCTCTCCGGCGACTGGCGCAAGCCCGCGCGGATGGGCTTTGGTATCGTCGTGCTGACCTTCGGCATCCTCGGCGGGTGGGCCTCGCTGGCCAGCCTCGATAGCGCGGTGGTCGCTTCGGGTACAGTTGTGGTCGAAACCGACCGCAAGGCGGTTCAGCACCTTGCGGGCGGTATCGTGCGTGACATTCTCGTCTCACCCAACGCACATGTGACCGAGGGTCAGGTGCTCGTGCGCCTTGATCTCACCGAGGCGCAGGCGCAGGGCGAAATCGCGAGGTCCGCTGTCTTCTCGCTGCTTGCCGAGAAGGCACGGCTGCAGGCGGAACTGGACGGAGCCGAAATGGTCACTTTCCCGCGCGAACTCACGCTAGGGAGCGCCCCCCTCGCCCAGCGCGCGATGGAAGACCAGTTGCGACTGTTCAACAAGCGCCGCTTGGCCCGTACGAACGAGGTTCCCATTTTGCAGGAGCGCATCGCCCAGTCCGAACGGAAGATCGAGGCCATGCAATCCCAAAGCGAAGCTGTCCGTTTGCAGATCGAGAGTATCACAGAAGAGCACGATATGCTGGCGCCCTTAGCCCATAAGGGCATCATTCTGGGCACGCGGCTGACCGCGCTCAAACGGCAGCAGGCCGATCTCCAAGGTCAGCTTGGTGCCTTCCTTGCCGAAATAGCGGGCGAGCGCCACACTATCGGCGAGGCGCGACTCCAGATCGAGCAAGTCGGGCGCGAGGCCATCGAAGAGGTCTCGGCACAGTTTGCCGAGACCAGTGCCAAGCTCACCGACGCCGGCGAAAAGCTGCACGTTGCAGATGACGTGCTTAACCGCACCGAAATACGCGCACCGCGGTCCGGGCGCGTTGTCGGCTTTAAGGTACACACGATAGGAGCCGTGGTTCGCCCCGGCGAAACCTTGATGGAGATCGTCCCTGATGACGACACTCTGATCGTCTCGGCGAAGATGTCGCCGGTCGACATCAACAATGTTGCCGAGGGCCTTCCTGCCGAGATCCGACTGCCTTCGTTCAAGGCTCGCTCGACGCCAGTCGCGATCGGCGAGGTGCAGACCGTTGCCGCAGACGCGCTCCATGACGAGGTGACGCGTGAGCCCTACTACGAATTGAAAGTTTCCGTGCAGGTCTCTCAGTTCCCCGAACAGGTCCGCGAGAAACTTAGGCCCGGCATGCCGGCGGAGGTGATCGTTGCTACCGGCGAGCGGACCGTGCTGTCCTACTTGACGCAACCTCTGACGGACGCGTTCCGTCTCGGCATGCGCGAAAACTGAGCCTTTGCCGGGCTGCTGGCATCCTGCGGTCAAACCCTTCCCTTAGGCGGGGTCAGGGTAGACCGCAGAGACGCGGCAATATGGCAGGATGGATGACCGCTGGGCAAAGATCGGGCGAAGCGCTTCACGGCCGCCTCCAACCGACTTAGGCGTTCCGGACTACACGTCATCTATGATCGGACAGAACGACCAAGTAAACCATTCTAATGCTTGCGGCCAGGAGGACCAGAGTGGAAGCGTTTCTTGCCGCCCCATCCATGTCCGGGACGTGCGCCATGCGATTTGGCAATAGCTTGCGAGTTCAAGCTCGTGCCAAGCAACAGAGCAATGGATGGAGGTGTTACAATAGCAAAACGCCCGGCATTCTTTAGAAATTCACGACGTGCCTGTTCTTCCGGGACAAGTTTATCTGTATTTCCGTTGGAATATTTCTCGCTCTTCATCAAACGTACTCCTGGCTAGCGCGACAACTCTAACCACACAATCTATCATATGCGACCCGTGAAGACAACCGGCTATCAAGGTACAATTCAAGATACAATTCAGGAAATTAAGTATTACTACACTTTTGACCCGAGATCGCCGTCAAGGAGGATGCTAGTGGCGCGGCGTCCAAAGTCGAGCGGACTCCGTCGGCCCAACCCATCGCCATGTAGAAGTCGCCACATACCCCACAGCGAATTGCCGACCAGGCGCAATGGAAAGCCGAGGACGGGATGATACAAGGGGAAGACACGCCGCCAGTGTTGAAAGCGAACCAATGGGCGCCGCACATATTGCGCCGGTGCTCTGACGCCAAAGAAGTGACTCAATGTCAAGAGTTGAGTATCGAACGCGTTCCGCGCTCTCTGGTCGGGCAAGGATGTTCGGAGCACCGCCCAATCCAGCTTATGCTGTTCCGCCAGCCGTGCCAGATCATAAAGATGGCGAAAGTCGATCCTTCCGCGCCAGTAGTCCGCCTCCTTGATGAGATCATGCATGATCCAGTGGAGGGCCCGCGACTGTGGGGCGGGGATTTTCGCCCTAAGGCCGTGACGGCGGGCAAGCCTCGGGGACTCGCGGTCAATCTCCCGGTACGGCCGGAGCTCCAGGAGACCGACGTCTTGCGGGCGCGCCATGCCACCAGCGACCGTCACTTCGGCATAGCCAAGCTTGGCAAGGCAAGCCCGGGCAGCCCCTTCTTTGGCCGTTTCCACAGCCAAGTCGAGATCGCACATGATCCTGTCGGGAACCCTGCCGCTCGACGAAAGGAACAAGGGAACGGCCCCCTTTAGCAGGACCGGAACGACGCCCCCCTGATTGAGGGCAGCAACGGCTTCATTCAGCTGCCTGCGCAAGCGCAAATTGCGTTCCCGGTTGCAGCGGTAAATGAACTGAAGATACTGGCCCACGTCTTCGGGGAGCCGGTCAAGCTGGCCCGTGTGCGCAAGAGTGGCGAACAAGACGGGCGTAAGCAGAGTGTGGTTGGCGAGTGCAATTACCGCCTGCCAGTCGGCCGTTACCACCGGGCGGCCGCTAAGTCCCGCGATCAGGGCCTCGAGCGCATCCCTGGTGGGCTTCATCGGCACGCCTCCTTCAGCAGTTCCAACGCGTCATCCAATTTGGCATAGGTCAGGCAAAAGCCCTGTGCCGATCGGATGACTTGGCAAAGAACGTCGAACGCGGTGCTGCTTAGCTCTTTATTCCGCGCAAAGGCGCCGTTCAGCAAGCCACCCAGGATGTCGCTCGGGTCAATCACCCGCAGGGAAGGTTTGGCATCCTGCGTCCGACAGAGCAAGACCACCCAGCCCACGGGCCGGGGAACGGGAGGGACATGATCCTTAGGCACAAGAAAGCGCACGCGTCTGCGATCGGGGCGCCGGTAAACCGGAGACCTGCCGAGTTCGGGGAAATGTTGTCCGAGAATGGACCATGATCCCGATTTGACTGCAGGCGCAAAAGCAAGGCCGATACCGTGTCCGGCCGAGTCGAGAAGTGTCACATCGTCTGCGGCGAAGCCAAACCCCGCGTGGACCAGCGCCAAGGTCAGCGTCGTCTTACCCGAGCCGGGGTTACCACAAAGGAGGAGCGTGCGGCCGTTCTTGAAAAGCGCCGCCGCATGGAGGGCGAGTTCATATTCACTGTGCCCAAGCACTTCGGCCAGCAGTTGCCCTTTGACCATAATGGGTATCTCGTCTCGACCACAGGAATCAGTCCAGTGGCCATCCCGGAACAGGTGGATCCGCTCCCTACGCTCAACCAGATGGAATAGAACGTCGACGGCCCTGTTTCGAACTTCGAGATGCTGAAATACGGTTGCAGCCGGAAAGGCGACGGCCGCCGGATACAGTATGCGCACACACACGCCTGGAACAGCAACGACCTGGCAGATATATTGATGAGCTGCGGTTGGGCACGGCGGTGGAGCAGGCTGGATTAGGCCGAGCCGTTCCCAGTCTTGAAGGGCAGCCTCGACATAGCCATAGGCCTCTTGCCGATCAACGCCACGGGCTGCCATCTCGCCCAAGATAGCCTCGACCGGCACGCCTTCTTCGAGCGAGCGCCAGATATCAGCCGCAGTGTCATTGAGCGCAAAAACTACCCCCTGCGTTGAACTGAGCAGGACATTTTGCCCCTTGATGCATGCAAGCCGCCCTTGGGGAACTAACCTCGCCGTAGCATACTCGACAAGGGGAGGCCCTGCAGTTCGGTTAGTAGTTCGGGTTTGTTGCGGACTCACAGAAGCCGTCATCCTCGTTTGTCTGGGCGTTGAGATCGTTCGATTCGAGTGGAACTAACGACCAGAGAGACACGATCTTCGTCAATCGCTCGAGTCATAGCATTCCTCTCCGCTCCCATAGCGGTACGTTGCCAACGCCTTGCCGTGCGGGCACTTTTGCTTGAAGTCGCAGGTCGAGCGGTCGCTGTATTTCGCACCGATCTGCGCCTTTGGTAGTAGAGCCGCACATCTCCACCCAAAGTGGCATTCAACTGATAGCGTCGAAGAAGAGGTTCGCTCTTTCCGAGTGAGGTGTCGCTTGGCAGTTAATTGATGGGGTCGTCTGCCAGCCGCTACTCCTTGCAAATCAATCACTTGCCACACAAAATCGCCTCCAGCGGCGTCGAAGCGGCAAAGTTGGGCTAGAAGGCGTTTCGCCCCGTCCAGATGCGGGGGATGGTCAGAAGCAGGATCTTTACGTCGAGCCAGACCGACCAGTTGTTGACGTACCACATATCGTGTTCGACACGCTTGATCATCATGTATACATGCGGTGTCGCGCCGCGGCAGCCATTTATTTGTGCCCAGCCGGTGATCCCCGGCTTCACCTTGTGCCGAGCCGGATAGAGAGAAATGATCTGGCTGTATTCGCTGTCATGCGCCAGCGCGTGCGGCCGCGGGCCTATCAACGACATGTCGCCCTTCAGCACGTTCCACAGCTGCGGAATCTCGTCGATGCTGAACCTTCTCAATATGCGCCCAACGCGGGTGACGCGGGGATCGCCCCTGCAGGCTTGAGGGACAACAGGCCCGTCCTCCAGGATCGTCATCGTTCGGAACTTATAGATCTTGAACGTGCGGCCATTGAACCCGGCCCGACGCTGACAGAAGAGCACCGGCCCCCTGGATTCGAGCGCAATCAGCGCCGCTACAACGGCCAGAGGGGGCAGAAGAAATGGAAGGGCGGCAGTGGTCAGCACAACGTCGAAGAGCCGCTTCGTAAGCAGCTGAGGCGCCGTTAGGGGCGCGCGTTGCAGTTCTATCGCCCTCGTCCCCCCCCGGTTGACGACAGGTCGCTTCAAGAGCGCGCTAACGACGTGGTCCGGAAGGAGCCTTACGGGTACCGGAACCACGCAAAGGTGAGCCGTGATTTTCTCAATCAGGGATATGTCAGCCCAACTGACAGCAAGGACTATCTCGTCGACAGAACGCCGACGCACATGTTCAATGAGCTTATCCATACACCCAAGGAGCGAGCCCTCGCTGGATGCCGCCGGCAATGTAATCGTTTGGCAGACGTCGCATCCGGAAGCCTCGATGGCCTGGACTACGCCACTTGGCACGCGCACGTCCGATTGCGTTACGATCACTACTTGCGGTTTGGCAAGCATGTCCGACCTGGTCAAGGAGGCAAACAGTCGTCCGGCGCCCAAGCGCACGAAGATGATGCCGCCAACTCCCGTCACGAAGAACAGCATGATGGCTTGGCGCGAAAACATGTCTCCCACCTTGAGTGCAAGCGCCACGACCGACAGGCAAAGAAAGACCGCCGTCCAGATCAGCACGACCTCCTTGATCTGAGAGGCCAGCGACCGCAGCTCGGAACTCAGATATAGCCCGCGCGCATATGCGGAAGTCGAAAAAAGGGCGGCTACAACAACACCGAGCCCGAAGTTCCGGCCGTACTCGCCGAAATGTCCGAAACTCACAAGATCATATACCATTCCCGAGACGATGCTGAGCAGCACGACGGACATTGCCTCGAGAAGCGGAAACGACTGCAAAAGAACATTGCCCTTGACGTTCCACCGCGGTGCGTTTGACGTGACGCCCGCACGGGGATCTTCATGAAGAAGTGCCATGACGTTCACCTGCGTTCAAAGCCGCATCCATCCACCATGTCGTGACGACCGCCCCCTCCTCGGCTGAAAAATTGCCGAAATGCCCAGCGTGACTGCATCCGCCGCCTGCGGTCATTGCCCCTTCACGCGAAGTTCGATTGCCGTGGTTGCGGTAGCACTCGGTTCTCGGAGTTAAGAGAATGGCAGCCACACTGTGCGAATCCAATTCGGCATAAGCTCTAACCCCAAAGGGCAGAGCCGGTGGACACACGACCTTCTCCTTGACCGCTTCCGGCGCCTGTTAGCTCTTCGGAGTAGCTCGAAATGAAATTCTCTCGAGCGCAGCACTGGAGCGGCGGACGCTCCGACGGAAGCAACCGCTTCGGAACTGCCGCTCTTTCTCATTGTTTGAGCACGGTTTGAGCACCGAACCCGAAAGCGGTTCCCTCTTTCGGGCCCGATCGTCTAGGCGAGCGCCATCGCATCGGCGGCGATCTGTCGCAGCAGGGACTTGCGAATATGGAGTCGCGGGAATGACTCCATTCCGATCGTGACAAGGATGTGCTCCCAACGATAAACCCAATCGTGCATCTCTAGGCAACGGACCGCGTTTGTTCGGCGCAACAATTCTGTGCGGCGGGGGTTTGCGTCGAGTTCGCCAATTACGTCTGCGACACTGCTCGAGTCTGGTGATACCTCGATCACCGCGTCTTGCCAGTCAAAGTGCTCGCCGAATTCGGCGCATTGCGGCGCGGTCCCAAGCATGACGGCGCCGCCCGCGGCCCCTTCGAAGAAACGGGCAGGCAGCACCTGCTCGCCGGCAACCGTGACGGACTTGGAGTTTGCAAGTGCCGCTGGACTGAAAGCCATGAAGTAGCGCGTGCGCCTGATGATATTGGCGAGCAGCAACCGATGCTCATGCCAGTCCCTGACCCGGGAATCTGTGCTTGCGAGCGTGTCGTAGAGATAGAAGAAGTCCCGCTCTTCGGCCAGCTTCAGAAGCTGTCCGTGTATCTTCGCGGCTCGGTTGCCGATCGAGTATACGTCGATCACGCGTTTGACCGGCGACAGGTACGGCGTTGCAATGAGGCCGTCGACAGCCGTGGCAAGAAAGGAACAGGGCGTGCGGGTGTATTGAGGCAAGCGCGGTATGCACGCGCTGTGCAACAGGAACACGTGGTCGAACTGGTCCAGGAGCTTCAGATATTGGCGGTCCTCTTCGAGCGTGCTCGACCAGAGTTCGAACAGATACGCGACAGCAACTTTGCAGCGGCCGCGCCAGTCGTGGATCCGAGACAATTCAACAAGACTTTGCGGGCTCCAAGCGACGAAGAAGAAAAGGTCATAGTCTTGGGTGAGCCGAACATGCTCCATGGTTGGTGCGTTCCTCAAGCCTAGCCCTTTGCGAATCGCGCTCGTCAGTCTGTTGAAGTCACGCTGGACGTTGTGAGGATCGTGTTTTGGCAAGATGGCGTGAAAGTGTCTCGTCAGGTAGTTGTCGATGCCGGGGGCGATCAGATCGGCATTCTCGCATTCGGCCACGATGCGGCAAAACTCATACGCCAACGCAAAGTGAGCCCGGTCCTTCGCATTGAATTCAGAGGCAACCAGTGTACGTCTCTTCAAGGAATTCTCCCGGCAGTTGTCGTTCGACTTTCAACTATTCGGCCGCCGCAGGTTGGCCCGGCGCATGGTGCTCCAGTGCCGGGAGGGGTTGCCGACCCAGGATCATGTCTGCTGCCTTTTCCGCGATCATAAAGACAGCGGCCGAAGTGTTGGCCGAGGGAACGGAGGGCATGATGGAAGCATCAACGACCCGCAGGCCCTTGAGGCCGTGGACCCGCAACTGGTGGTCCACGACAGATTCAACACTGTCGGATGGGCCCATCCGGCACGATCCGCACAAATGATAGGCGGTCAGCCCGATTTCGCGGGCAAACTGGAGCCGGTCGGCGTCGTCCGTTATTTTCGGGCCGGGAAGCTCTTCCGTGCAGTTGTAGCGCCTTAGCTCGGGGGCCCGAAACAGCTGCTGCACAGTCCTCATGCCGTTGATAACGACCTGTCGGTCCTGATCATCGGCGAGATAGTTGGGCTGGATGAGCGGAGCTTGAAACGGATCTGCCGAGACCGCCCGCACGTGTCCGATGCTCTTCGGCCGCAACTGATAGTAACCAAGCTTGATGACCGGAAACCGCCGCGCGCCGTGATCGGTATAATTGCCCAGGGCAAGGTCAAGCTGGATGTCGGGGGTAGAGTGAAGATCCCGCGAGTTGGCGAACCCGTAGACGAGCGACGGGCTGACGGCGAGAAAGTTCGGGCGGCCCAGCATCCATTTCGCTGCCTCGCGCAGGAGGGCGACGCCGTTTCCGCTGACCGTTTCGATGCCCTCCACCCGGGCGATCAGGTGGACGATGTAATGGTCCTGAACATTTGCACCGACACCGGGCAATTCGTGCACGACCGGAATTCCAAGGCCGGAGAGCATACTCGCAGCACCGACGCCTGACAGCTGCAGCAGCTTTGGTGAGTTCGCCGCGCCAGCGGAGAGGATCACCTCCCGACGGGCCTTCACACAGCTCGTGGGATGACTCGGCCCTCCTCGTGCATATCGAACGCCGATGGCACGCTTGCCCTCGAACAGGACGGCAGTGGCCTGCGCGTTCGTGCGGACGTCCAAGTTCTTCTTTCTGGCGATCGGCCGTAGGAAAGCCCGCGCTGCGCTCACGCGCCATCCGTTGTCGATATAGCGCTGATAGTAGCCCACGCCGGCCTGGCTTTCTGAATTGTAGTCGGGATTACGCGGGATACCGGCATTGAGCGCGGCCTCGATGAATGCATCACATACTGGATGTCGCCAATCGCAGTCTGTAACTGGAAGCAGTCCGTCCGTCCCGCGGTAGAAGGGATCGCATGTCCCAAGCCTCCGCTCGGTTCTCTTGAAATAGGGCAGCACGTCGGCGTAGCCCCAGCCTCGATTGCCCTGGAGGGCCCACTCGTCGAAGTCCGCAGCCGCGCCGCGGTTGTAGTTCATGCCGTTAATTGCGGTCGAACCGCCTAGTGTCTTGCCCTGCGACATCGGAATAGAACGGTTGGCCGTCCCTGGACTAGGCTCCGTTTCGAACTGCCAGGCATATTTCGGATTCGAGGATGTCTTGTAGAGTCCCGCCGGAATGTGCAGAAGGATGCTGCTGTCGGGCGGCCCCGCCTCGAGCAGGCAGATCGTATTGGTCCCGTCAGCCGCCAGACGATTGGCCAAGACGCAGCCTCCCGCCCCGGCTCCAACGATCACGTAGTCAAAGACGTCCGGTTCAACCGACATCGCCTCGCGCTCCGCTTATTACCAGCTTCGGAGAATGGCAGGGAATCCGGCAGATGGCACTTTGCCCATCGGAATTAAGCCTTATGAAGGGCTTTCGCGGCGGGCGGAATGGAGAGATGGTGTGCGGAGTCCTGTGCGGGCATAAGCCTGCCGCCGAAGTGCATTCTTCGGGAACCTACGCCGCTGGCGCACAGGGGAAATGGGGATGCCTGACAACCTAGCCGAAGAAGCCGCTTTGCCGAGAGGTTGGGTTTATCTGCATCTCGTTGGCCACCTCGACGTCTCGGCACAAGCCGAGTCGACGTTTAGCACCCGAACTGCTGATAGATTCCATGTCGCGCGGCCGGCAGTCTCTTGAATCCCCGCGCCTTAACCGGCGCCGTCTCCTTGCCGGGCTGCTGGCGCTGCCGGCCTCGGGTGTCGTCGGTGCAGCGGTGCATCCGGCCCAGGGGGGATCGGGCGGTAAATGGTTCGGGGGTGCCGTCTCCTTTCTGCGTCCAAGCGGACCCGTGCTCACGCGTGCGGATGGGCAGATCATTGAAAATCTTGACATTTACGCCCCCCATGACAACGGGATCACGGCACTCCATCAGGGCGTCATCGTCCGCAACTGCCGCATTCGTCATGCCATGGGCAGCGGGATATACGCCCGGGGAGCCGCCGGAATACGCCTGCAGGATCTCGAGATCGATCATTTCGGCGTTCCCCCCTCGGGGACCGGACCAAGCAAGAACCGCAACAACATAGAGCTGGAAAGCTGCCTCGATGCGATCATCATCCGTGTCAAGGCGTCCCGCGGCTCGTCCAATATCTATGTTTTCGACTGTCCAGGCACCCAGATGAGCTTCCTCGAACTCCACGACGCGCGCGGGCCGTTCCCCCGTGGACAGAATGTGCAGTTCAACCGCTCTCCGGATACAAGCCTGGAAGAATTCTCGGCCGAGAACGGGCCCACCTCCTGGACCGAGGACAATATTTCCGCGTTTCACTCGGATCGCTGTACAATTCGACGTGGACTCGTCTTCTACAACAACAGCCCCACGGGCGCTGGCGTCATGCTGGAGGGAAGCTTCAATTGCCGGGTCGATGACGTCGATGCCGTTAAACAGGGCAACGGCGCCTTCTCGGCCGTTCCGCAGGGTAAGGTCGGCAGTGGCGGTTGCTCGTTCAACCGCTGCCGGAGCCGGGACACCTACAATGGGCCACGGGACGGCAGGGACGCCCCGACATCCAACGGCCTGTCGTTCCATACCCGGATATCAGAAGGCGCTGAAAAGCACAGTGTTAGGGACTGCTGCGTCTACGCGCTCGCCAATCCCCGCAACATCATCTGGCAAAGGGCGGCCGTGCATGCCGGTTGGTCCATCGAGCGCAAGGCATTTGATCCCAGACCGCCATTGCGGCTTGCCTTCAACTGGCAGTGAGAGAGTGCGCTGGTGCGTCGAATCCGACGAGGCCCTACCGACGACGACGCCAAAAGAGAAGCAGGTCTGACAGCATTGACCGCGACGGGGACATCCCAAGCGTCCAGAGAGGCGCTGATGCAAGAATCATGCGTCCCGTCGTCGTGCTCGTATCGAGAGGTGTGTCGACGATGCGAAGACCGACATCCTTGGTGCCAAGCCTTTCGATGAGCGCCAGCACTTCGCGGGTTGTGCGCGCAACACGGTACGGCTTCGTGACCGCAATCACGTCTCCTTTCTTGGCACAGGCGATCGCCCTCTCCAGCTCCGGCGTCGAACCGAATATGCTAGTCTTCTCGCAGAAGAAGTTCTCGGCTCCCAAGCGGGCAAGATAAAGCTTTTGCGCCTCCAGCCTGGCAGCGGGTTCGAAGGTGTTGATACGACAGTAGCCGATAATCATTGCATTCCCCAACCCTAAGAAGCTTTCAGGGAATGGGATACAAGGGAACCGACAAGCCGCTGACGATCTGTGAGCCGCGGTTCGTCAGTCCCTTTGTCTTCCTCCCCCTTCACCGAGATTCCGATGTTGGACCGCAATCCGGAGGGGTTCGCGAGCTCCAGATATTGCTTTGCAACGCCGCGAGCATCGAACTGTCTAACCCTCTCGCGGGCACCCGCCGACAAACGCGACCAAAGGTCATCATCGTCCAGCACCGCCTTTAGCGTTGCGGCCATCGCCTCGGGCTGTGGTTCGACCACTGCCCCATTCACGCCATCCGCGAGGAGATCCCGGCTGAGCCTTGAAGTCCCGACGATGGGTGTGCCGCTGGCGATCGCCTCCATCACCGTTGCTGAGGCGACAGGAACCGTATAGCGCGTGGGGAAAGCGGCGACGCGAACGCGGCTGTGTAGCTCGCGAACGCGTGCTCCCTCTGCCATGCCGAGAAGGACTACGTGCCGCCTTATCGGTTCAGGAAGAGCATTGACCGCCTCCCGCACCGGTCTTGTGATGTCACCCGTCACGTAGAGCCGTACGGAAGGGTCGTTGAGGGCGCCGAATGCCCGGATCGTCGCCTCCGGCACCTTGTAGGGCGAGGTGCCGGCATGGAGGATTGCCCGCTCGCGCTCTGCCAGCCCACGAGACGCATATGACTGGCGATCGATGCATTTGGGAATTTTCAGGATTTGGTCCCTTGGCAGGCCAAGATCTAGCACCAGTTCCTCCTGAAGCTCGGTCGTGGAGGCGACGACGTAGTGGCAGCGCCGCATGCTCGCGCGTCGAATGGCTCGCCATGCTGCCGCAAGCCCCCCTTTCCGTCTCTCGAGATCGTGAACGATCTGGACGATTGTGCCACGCAGCGGTAGCGGCACCGTCTCGCTGTGGATGACAAGGTCCGGCCGGAACCGATTGATGATACCGATCGCCCGCAGCCATGCCGCGACTGAGGCCGGTCCGGTCAAAGGCGTGCGGCTCAATCCGATTATCGGCAAATCGAGGCGAGGCGAAAGAAGTCGCTGAAATTTTGCGGGGCTTTCGAAGGTGCCGACCACGATCTGCACCTGGTGCCCCAGTTCGAGCAACGCCTGGGCAAGTGCCACAATGAAGATGCTCACACCATCAGGTGAATCCAAAGGTTCGCGCCGGGTCAAGACAATGCGCATTCGATCAAACCGTCACAATAGGTGCCTGCGGGCGGCCGCAGCCTCCCGTTGCACCGTGTTTCAGCAATGGAAGCAAAAGAGGACCTCTCCGAAGTATGCGAGGCGGCAGGATCGATCCTCGGGGCAATCGATAAACGAAAAATGGGGAGTACCCCGGCCCGCACTGCGCTCGTTGACGCGTGAAGCTTGGTCTGCCCTATGGGCAGCCCTGGTCTGTTCCTGCCGGCGCATGTTCCGGCCCACCTCACGACACCGCCGCGAAGGCCCGGATCGGGCGCCTGACCAGGGGTTCATAGATGGCCATCAGCCGATTGAAGTTTGCTTCGGGCGTGTACTGCTCCTGATAGGCGGCATAGGCCCGGCCTGCCACTTCCTCCAAGGCAGATCGGTTTGAAAGCGCCCAGCGCACCTGATCGGCCAACGCGCCGGCATTGCCGACAGGAACGACAAGGCCGGTGACGTCTGGCTCCACGACCCCTTTGATCCACGGCAGATCCGAGCAGATGACCGGCAGCCGGCTTGCGAAGGCCTCGATGACTGTCATGGGAAACAATTCATACCCTTTCGACGGAAAGAGCAGGAATGCTGCAGTCTGCATCTCCTTCAGCACCGTCTCGCGCGACTGACGCCCGAGATATTCCACGCGCTCGCACGCAGATTGCTCGACAAGCGGAGCCAACGGCCCGTCGCCGATGATCCGCAGCGGATAGTCGATCTCCTTCCACGCCTCGAGCAGCGTGGCCACTCCCTTGTGGTGCTCATCCAGTCGCCCGACGAACAGCCCTCCATTGCGACGAAGGTCACCGAAGATCGGCGGCCTGGCAACAGCGTTGGGCTTGACGACGATGCGTTCGGCCGGCAGGCCGCCTTCCACAAGCTTGCGCCTGGCCCAGTCGGTGAGGGCAATGAAGCGCTCGACCTTGCGGGACCAGGTGCCGGCTCTCTTGTGAAACTCGACCATTGCGGCAAGGGCGAGCGTGCCCGCCAGGGAATTCCTGTAAACCTTCTTCGGAACAGTCCACCAGCAGGCGTGGCGGAGACTTCGCTCCCGAAGCCTCTCATCGGGATAAAGCAAGGCACTGGGACAGAGAATCCTGAAATTGTGCAAGGTCATTACTGATGGCACGCCGGCCTCGCGGCACGCATCCAGGATCGAGGGGCTCAGGAGAGGAAAGAAATTGTGGATATGGACGACATCCGGTGAAAATTCCGCCAATTTTCGGGACAGTGCCCGCCGTGAATGAGAGTTGTAGACAACCCCCAGGGCGGTAGAAATCTTCCGCGCGACCCGCACGATATCGTCATTCGTGGCGGAGAACAGCTCGACCTCGACCCCATTCTGCTCGAGGCACGCGAGCTCCTCCCGAACCACGCTGTCCTCTCCGGCCCTTATCTGGTAGAAATTATGAACCATTAAGATGCGCATCGCAGTCCGCCCCGTCCGAATCTCAATTCGGCATCCCGGACGCCCGTGGCGACGACGCGACGGCTCCGGAAAAGTCGACCTTTGGCAGAACGACCTCCACAACGTCGCCGGGCGCAAGCCCGAGATCTTCGCTGCCGGGGAGCGTCTCGGCGCCCTGCTCTCGCTTTCTATGGACTGTTATCTCGGGCCGACCCGCGGCTATCAGCAAGGTGGATTGCGCTTGGCCTGTAAGCGCCAGCTTCTGCGCGGTACCCTCAAGACGCGCCGAGATCTGGGCCAGATTCATATAGGCCTCCTGTAGCTCTCCCAAGGCCGCGATTTGTCGTTCACTGTCGATCTTGTTCATCTGTCTGACATATTCGCCGCGCTGGCGCTCGATGTTCGATGCCTGGACGATCGTATCGAGCAGTTGGGTTGATGACATAAGCACCGCTCGACGGGCTTCAGATAGGCGCGTGGTCGGCGCCAGGCCCTTCTGAAACAGCGACCTGACGCTCTCGTAATCGTCGGCGTCGGCCTGGCTTCCCTCTTCGTCCTTCTTCTTCTTTTCAGACAGGAGTCCCAGTTGCAGGTTAGTCTCCTCGACAGCACGTCGCAGAAGCTCCTTGTCCTTTTCACTGTCTGACAGGCGAGCTTCGATATGCGCTGTTGCCGTTTGCTTCAATTGTTCGGCGAGCGCCTCAGGCACCGGCACGTTCTTGACATGTTCGACTTCTTCGCCGAGTTCGGTGCGAAGGCGCCAAATGCGAGCCTGTTCCGTTGCGAATTGCGCCCATAGGGCCTTGTACTCGGAACGGAAATCGGCCGCTTCCATGAGCGGATTGGCGATGCGAACCTGGGCAGCGCTGTAGCCACCCGCAACCGCCACAGCCTGTCGGACGGTCATACCCGGCCGGAAGATGTATTCTCCCGGCTTGGCCACATCACCATAAACATAGATGGGCCGGTATTCGGCAAGCGAAACGAAGACCTGGTCGGTCTGGATCAGGTGCGTTACTTCACGGCCGTCCGCGGTCCCCCGCTGATACTGCTTGCTGGCGAGACTGCCAGCGATCATTTCCTGCGCTTCTTGAATGGAAAGGCCGCTGACTTGAACCGCTCCAACCAGCGCCAAGTTCACTTCGCCGTCCACTCCGATCAGCAATCGCTGCCTGAAATCCGGAATACCAGGGACCGACACTTCCAGCGTATCTCCGGGCTGTAGCGTGTAGTCGGCAAGTGCCGCTGTCGGAATCAGAGCGACGGCGCCAGCGAACGAAGCGAGGCGGGTCGAAGCCATGGTCATCGACAGCGCCGACAACAAGGATCTCAACAGCTTCATGGGTTCCCCCAACGGGTTGCCCCCGTATCTTACGGGCGACTTAGCACGGGTTTCTCCGGCGCGGGCGAACCTGCGCAGTGGATGGCCCTATGCTACCAGAGGAGGCATAGCCGAGGCCGAGGCAAAATGGCTGGCTCGCTGGCTCTTTCGAGGCACTCCTCATGGAAGCGGCACGGCGCCGCCGCATGAGCGGGCATATCAGCGGACGGCTCTCCTGCTCCTGCCGCGCCAAAATCGGTACAACGCGATCCCCTTTCTACCGAGACCGATAGCCCGCCGATGTCGGGTGGGCCCCATCCATGTTCCGTCAGATGTTTGAACAAGCGCAATGCTGCGTTCGACCCGGTTCAACTGGAGGGGGTTCCACAGCCAAGGCCGGAACGCTGGCGCGAAGTGCAATCAAATAGCCGTATGAGAAACCAACTCCCACAACCTGTACAGGGCTCTCCAGGACTGGATTGACGAACATGGCGAGGAAAATCGTGATGAAGACTGTGGACGCATGATTGCGAACACCGCGTGGCAGTCGATTTGGCGGGAAGGCCACCAAAATGGCAGACACGATCAAAATGAAACCAATGACTCCCGTCCGCAATATGGCTTGAAAGAACGAATTGTGAATTCCTGTCGAGAGTATCTCAAGCATTTTGGCATGCGTAATATTCCTGGTGTCGGGAAGAAAGGTAATATCCTCGAACCCGGGAAACTCATATCGCCATCGGACCGATTCCTTCCCAAATCCGATGCCAAATCCGTATGTATCCGCAAGGGATGCGAGTGCGTCCGAAATGAACTCGAGTCGGATCCCGGAGTTCGGGTCCAGAGCAAAGGTTTGAGGTATGAAGTTCAGCCCGACGGCACAGGCCGAAGTCAGTGCGGTCGCCAGAGCTGCGGCCATCAAACGGCCGGGCACGCCAATTAGAATCACGATGATCGTGACCGCGAGCACCTTGAACTGAGCCAAGGGGCTGGCGAGGGCTATTCCCAATAAGAGCAAAATGCCGCCGTATCGGCGCCAGTCGTTCGTCAGAAAAATACCGCCTGCAATGAAAAACATGGCAATGACCATGTTATTGATCAGCGAACCATAAAGAATCGGTATCGTGGCTTGCGGAGATGCGCCCTGATATTGCACGTCCTGCTGAAACATCACCGCCGGCGCGACAACGAGAGACAGGAACAGGAAAACGGGTGCACCAAAAAAAGCATTGCCGCTCATCAGCCTGCGGCGGAAATAAGCCTTGGATGCCCATGCGACGGCGAAGAATCCTACAATCGGGACGATTTGCCTTATGACTGCTTCTTGAAGGAAGTGAACCTGCCAGGAATCCGGCATCAGCCCGTATCTGGACAGCAGGGCAATGAAGAGGCAGAAGGCGGTGTAGACCGCCAGCAGACGAGGCGGCACCGTCTGCCGCAGCACGGCATAGGCCAGACAGAAACCGACCGGGATCACTATGAAGAAAGGGCCAAGCAGGCGCAGGGATATTGCGAGGGCGCAGGCCAGCCAAATGCCGGAGAGAAAGAGGGTGTAGTCGAGCACGTCAGGGGAATGGCTGCAAACGAGGTCGACCGGCTCTGAACCCTTCCTGCGTGACAATGTCGCTGGCGAGGTCATGGCCTGTATTCCCGGCTAGGACTGAAAGCCGCACGGTTGATCCTGGTCAAAATTACTGCCGAGAGTTTCTCTGCAGGGATGATGCGCAGGATTCCCTCGAGGTGGTCCGCGAAAGTGCGGCGTGCCTTCAGCACCAGGAGGACCTCGCTGATGACGCCCATGGCCGCTTCCAGATCAGCGGTGCGGTCGGTGCTGTGAAAATCAACCACTATACAACTGTATTCTTGCTGCAGATGCTGGAGTGCAGCGGAGATGGAGAGCGAGGCATTCAAGTCGGAGATTGACCCCGTGGGCCTGAGAACCAGAACTTCCAGCCCTTCCTGATCCGCGGGAATGGTGGCAAACGCCCTGGCGAGCTTGCGAGCTGGCTCCGCGTTCAGCATTGGCTGGTCCATTGATGGCTTTTGCCAATTGGCATCAACGAGCAGTGTCTTTTGCCCGGTCGCCGCAATGACCCTTGCGAGATGAACCGCCACCGTGGAGCTTCCGGACTTGCCGAGGGGTGAAGCAACGCCGATTACAAATCCGCCTTGGCGGCCCTGAACTCCGCGCATCCGGGTGGCAACCTTGCTCACTTGGCGGCCCTGAACTCCGCGCATCCGGGTGGCAATCTTGCTCAGCGAGCTGTGAAGCTCGGAAGCGTCCTTTGAGTAGACGGGCTGCAAAGACTGCTCGCATGGCCCCACGGCATTCCACCTGCGGCGGGGAATCCTGGCGATCCCTACAATCCGATCGAGGCCGGTCGACCTGTGCACATCCTCGACCGTCATCAGGCGGTGGTTCATTGCCTGCCTGATCAATGCATGACCAACGCCGGCAACCCCACCGGCCATAGCGGAGAGCGCTACCATCAGGACCGTTGGCGGCCAACTGCGTTGGCGAGGCGGTTCGGCCGCAGTGATGACCCTTGCGCTCGGGATCAGCGACGAGGCGCTAAAATCGGAGTGGGTCCGCTGCAGAAGGGCATTGTAAAGCGAGCGATAAACCTCGGCCGCGCTCTGCTGCTCGCGGAAAAGGACTCTTGCCCTCTCCGCAGATTCAGGGTCCGATGGGAGTTTCTTCGGTGATTCGGTCACAAAAGCCTTTTCCCGAAGTTCCGCCAGCCGCTTGTGCAGATCAGATGTTTCTTCCGCGCGAGCCGCCTGCTGGCGTTCGCGCTGACTTCCGATGTAACCGCCGGCGATCGCGTTCGCGAGCATGGCCGAGAACTGAGGATCGGAAGAGGTGACCCCGATCTCGACGGCGCGGGAGGAACCCAGCTGATGAACGGAAAACGCGCGCCTCACAAGGACCATCGCTTCATGCCGAATATTTGGCTCCGCCGTCGGCAGTTCGGTGCCGAAGAGAGACGCCAATTGGCTCCGCACATAGCTGGAGACCCGCGCGCGCAAGCTGTCATCCATCACAAACTCTTCGTCTTCCGCTAAGCCAGTGTGGTCAACAACGCGTCCGACGACCTCGTCCGACTGAATGACCTGTATCTGGCTCTCTACATAGACCCGCTCATCTGCCTCAGCTTCGCCCGGTTGCGAAGCGGGCGGAGATGAAAGGAGGATTGTCGCATAGGCGGTGTAATATCCAGGCGAAAGGGCCGCATATGCGCCGCCGACACCAAGGCTCACAACTATCCAGAGGAGGCAAAGGCGCCAACTGCTTCGAACAAATCTCAAGATGTCTTTCGCGGTCAGCTCGTCGCGATCCTTACGGGGGATCGGCTGATGAGGCGACCCCGACGGCTGAAGGACAAAATGATCAGTGGCGAACATACTATGCTCTCCTACGACCGGAAACGATCGGCGTTGTGCTCCAACGGCGCGGATTGGGACGCCGGCGGATACCCTCGCACCCGGCCTGCGTCGCAAGCCGCCGCCGTGCGAAGGGCGGCCGCTCCGCCAATGAGGAAGAAGCCGGCTGAAACCACCAGCACGACGACTTCCTTCGCCACCAGCGCATAAACAATGGCTTGCTCCCCCACGACGAAAGACAAAAAATATGTGGCCACCAGGAATACTAGCAGACCGGATACGTTAAGGACGGCCCATTCATTTTCATAGCCGTAACTAAACATGAATATATTTGCTGTGAATGTATTTATGTTCATCAGCAATGGTATAATTGCCATTGCGCGCACGATAGGTATCGCCCCTGAAAATTCATCTCCGAAGAGGATCAATATTATATATGGGGCGACAAAGTACATTCCAATACTCATCGCCGCTCCGCCTGCCACGGTGAATAGTGATATCCTTATCAGTCGTATCCCGGCAGCCGGGTCGACATGAGCATAGTATGAAACCCTTGGTATGAAGGTATCCATAAGCAACTTGAAAAATACCCGCGCGGCTAATAGGAATTTTTCGGCGACAGAATATTGTCCGGCTGCGACATAACCTTCGAAATGCCCGACAAGGGCGACGGGGAGGGTGAAGAGGGCAGTCTCCACGGCTAAGAAGAGGCATCCCCTCCAGCCATTGCGCAGCTGCATTCCAATCGTCGAAAGCGTCACGGACCTGAAGCCGCCGAACCCAATCGGAAGGATGAAAGGTAAGCAGATGACGCCACTGACGACGGGAACTGCGCTCTGGATGGCAACGGCGAGCGTGACCTGGTCAGGTGATGCGACCATGGCGACGAAGCAGGCGAGCGCCAGAACGCGAGCAACAACCACCGCGACGGCCGCCTGCCAGGCACGTTCCAGGCCGACGAAGAGCCAGGCCGGAAAAATAATGCTGCCGGCGGCCGAGAGCATCGCGCACAGGAATGTCGGCCTACTGAGCGCCAGGACGTCGCCTGCCAGCACAAGGCCAACCAGGCATACGGCAACGAACAGCACTGCCTTGGTGGCCATGACCTGAGCAACGAGTGACGCGATCGCCGCCGGCTCGTATCGAAGGGAAGCAACCCTGCGCTGCGCGGTCCAATGAAATCCATAGGCCACGACGGAGGCAGCGAGTTGTCCGATGGCGAGCGCATACGCGTATTGCCCGAAACTCATAGGTCCGAGGACACGCCCGGCATAGGGCAAGATGATCAGCGGCTGCAGGACGTCGGTGACATGCAGGACAGCCAGACTGGCGGCCTGTTTGCTCAGAGTCATGGTAGCCTCCAGTCAGGTGCCTGTCGAGGCAAAGCAAACCACACCGTCCAGATATGAGCAGCGCCGCCTCCCAGCAGCAGCGCCGAAGAACAGCCGCCCGTGAAGGAGTTGGCGCAGATCAGCAACACGGCGGTCCAAGCGTGTTCACTGGTTCCGCCTCCCTCTAACCGTCACGAAGTCTGCGCCTGGGAAGCAGCAACGCCTGCAGCAAAGCCAGGATGAACAGGCTGTTCGTCACGAGATACCTGCTCGCCAGGCGGCGGGGATCCTGGAAGAGCCGGTGCAGCCATTCCAGCCCGCTCTTCTGCATCCATTGCGGCGCCCGCTTGACGTCTCCGGCGTGGAAATCGAAAGCTGCTCCTACCCCCAACATGACCGCATTGATCCGGCCGCGATGCCCCTGCATCCAGCTTTCCTGCTTGGGACATCCGAGGCCCACCCACACGATCCTCGCACCGGACTGATTGATCATTCTGACCACTGCCTCATCTTCCTCGGCCGACAGAGGGCGGCGCGGAGGTGAGTAAGAGCCCACGATGTTTATGGCGGCAAACTCGGTTCGAATGCACCCTTCGAGACGCTGGAGGGTGCCCGGGCTGCCGCCGTACAGGAACATTGCCGTGCCAAGTTCCGATGCCCTACGGCAACAAATCCACATCAGGTCCGGTCCGCTGATGCGCGGCTGATCCGCGTGTCCCTGCCGCCTCAGCATCCAGGCCACCGGCGCTCCATCCGGCGCGACAAGGTCGGCGCTATCCATCGCTTCAGCATGGGCGCGATTGCGGCGGGCGGTGACGACACTGTGGACATTGCACAGGAAAACCGTTCGGCTCTCCCGCCGTAGGGCCCAGTCGAAGACACAGTTGACTGCCTGCGCCAAACCCAGGGCGTGCACGGGTACCCCAAGCACTTGCTCGCGCAATTGTCCCTGATCGATCGCGTGTCCCTGATCAATCGCGAGCTCTGTCATGCCACAGCCTCGATTGCTGCAATAGATGAGCCATCATCACAGCGTGCGAGCACTTCGAGTTCAATTGCTATTCCGAACGGGAAGCTGGCGGGCGGCGCGCTCACCGGAGGTAGCTAAAAGGAATATCCTTTGTTCTCTCCGTGGTGCCGAAAGAGCGCATGAAATGCGCAGCCCGTCGCGCCGTTGAGCAGGAGGTAAAGCCCCGTTACCGCGGGTTTGCCTACGGCATTGTTGTCGGGTGACACCGTGACGATCTTGACGCCGATATGGCCGCCTGCCGACGTGCCGGCCGCAAACGGAGAGAACAAGGGATATTCCTTTTAGGTACGTCCGATGGGCGCCGCCCACCAGCTTCCCGTTCGGAATAGCAATTGAACTCGAAGTGCTCGCACGCTGTGATGATGGCTCACCTATTGCAGCCGTCGAGGGTGGCATGACAGAGCTCGCGATATCAGGGAGTGGTGGGACGTCGCAAATGTTCGCGGATGATGCCCTCTGGTTGCAGCCTAAAGAATTCACGCAGGATTATCTGGCATCGCTGTGCATCGCATTGGCGCAGATCGATACGGATGCCGTGCAGGAGGCGATACAGATGCTGCGCGCCGTACGCGATGCGGGCGGCACAGTCTTCGTCGCCGGCAACGGCGGCAGCGCAGCGACCGCCTCCCACTGGGTCAATGACCTCGGTAAGGCCACGAAGCGCTCGGGAAGGCAGCCAATCCGGGTCATGGGCCTGACAGACAACGTCTCCTGGATGACGGCGCTCGGCAATGACGAAGGCTACGAGCGTATCTTTGCTGGCCAGATGGAGAACTTCGCCAAGCCGGGTGACGTGCTCATAGTGATTTCAGCCAGCGGGAACTCGCTTAATCTCGTGCGGGCAGTCGAACTCGCTCGCGAAAGGAAGGTAGCCACGATCGGCATTGTCGGTTTTGACGGCGGCACGCTTAAAGAGCTCGTCGATCAGTCAGTATGGGTGCGGTCTGAAAAAGGCACCTACGAACTCGTCGAGGACGCCCACGCCGCGATCTGTCATGCCATCACGCGATACCTCGTCGCCGACCGACCGGAGCGCGGTCAATGAATATTGTCCTGCCGAGCTCTCCCTGCTTGCAAAAGGCAGATGTCGAGGGCCGCACCTACAGCCGGCCGCGCCAGGCGGTCATCCTGGCCGGCGGGCGTGGCACGCGCATGCGGCCGATCACACTCGACCGCCCGAAACCAATGGTGCCGGTGCTCGGCCGCCCTTTTTTGGAATACCAGATCGAACAGCTGCGGCAGGAGGGGTTCGAAAGAGTTCTTCTTCTACTCGGGTATTTGCCCCATGTGGTGATGGACCACTTCGGCGACGGCAGCAGGTTGGGCCTCAGTATCGAATATGCCGTCACCCGTCCCGACGACCTCACCAGCAGCCGGGTATCAAATGCCCGTCACCTCATAGATCCCTGCTTCCTGCTGCTGTATTGTGACAATTACTGGCCGATGCGCATGGAGCGGCTGTGGCAACGCTTCTGTGCGGCCGGCAAGCCTGGAATGATCACGGTCTACAGCAACAAGGACGGCTTTTCACGCGGCAGCGTGATCCTTGATGCGGACGACAATGTGACCGTCTTCGACCGGCTCCGCACCACGCCCGGGCTGCAGGGAGTCGAGATCAGCTATGCCATACTGACCGATCTCGCCCTCGAACTCCTGCCCCACGAGGACACCCTCTTCGAGGAGGCCATCTACACGCCGCTCGCGAAGCAGCATCGCCTCGCCGGCTTCGTGAGCGACCACCGCTATTACAGCGTGGGCTCGATCGAGCGTCTACCCGCGACGGAGCGCTTTATGAGGCGCGAAAAAACCATGCTCGTAGATAGGGACGGCGTACTCAACTGCAGACCGCCACGGGCTCAATATGTTTGTTCATGGGACCAGTGGGAGTGGGTTCCGGGTGCAAAGCAGGCGTTGGCCCTTCTGAACGAGGCCGGCTACCGCATAGTCGTCATCTCGAACCAGGCAGGGATAGCGCGCGGAGCGATGACCGCCGCTGATCTCGAGGCGCTTCACCAGCGCATGTGCGCCGAGTCCGAAGCCGTCGGCGGCAAGATCGCGGAGATCTACCACTGCCCACACGGCTGGGACGACGGCTGCGACTGCCGCAAGCCCAAACCCGGCATGCTGTATCAGGCACAGCGCGACTTTGATCTCGACCTCACACGCACACTCTTTGTCGGCGATGACGATCGTGACCGTCAAGCGGCCGAAGCCGCGGACTGCCTATATGCGCAAGTAAGCGAGCAATGCTCGCTTCTGGACCTCACCCGTCAACTCCTTTCGAAAGCGGAGCAGGGCAGACATGAATGAACCAACACGCGTTCTCGTCACCGGACACAATGGATATCTCGGTTCTGTCATGGTGCCCGTGTTGCAGACGGCGGGCTATGAGGTGGTCGGGCTGGACATGGGATATTTTCATGCGTGCACCCTGGGAGCCGACAATACCAGTGTGCCCGAGATCACAAAGGATCTGCGCGCCATCGAACCCCCGGATCTCCAGGGCTTTGACGCAGTGATCCATCTGGCGGCACTCTCGAACGACCCGATCGGAAATCTCAACGCGGATTGGACGAGGCAGATCAATGCGCAAGGGACAGTTCGTCTGGCCACGATGGCCAAAGCGGCCGGCATCCGGCGGTTCCTATTTTCCTCCTCCTGCATCATGTATGGCATGTCGAATGCCGCCGTCGTCGACGAAACCGCCCCGCTGGCGCCGCAAACAGAGTACGCAAGATCGAAGGCTGTTGCCGAAGAAGCGCTGCGCGCGCTGGCGGACGACCGGTTCTCGCCCGTCTATTGCCGCAACGGCACCGTCTATGGTCTCTCGCCGCGAATGCGCTTCGACACCGTGCTGAACAATTTCATGGGCAGCGCCTTCACGACTGGACGTGTCGAAGTCCATAGCGATGGCACGCCATGGCGGCCCGTGGTTCATGTCCAGGATGTCGCGCGTTATTTCAAATTGATGCTGGAGGCGCCGCTACAGGACGTCCACAATGAGGCGTTCAACATGGGTGTTGAAAGCCTCAATCTTCAGGTGCGCGAGATAGCAGAGATCGCCGTTGAGGCCGTCCCCGGCGCGCAGCTCACAATGACACCGAAGCCAGGCGCGGACCAAAGGACCTACAAGGCGGACTTCAGCAAGTTCTCACGGACTTTCCCGGATTTCGAGTTTCAGTCGACGGCGCGAAAGGGAGCGCAGGAGCTTTACGAGGCGTTCCGCTCGATCGCACTTAGATTTGAAGACTTTACCGACAAGCGCTTCACGCGGCTGCGCTGGCTCGATCATTTGCTCAAGGCGGGGATGCTCGATGGTCAGCTGCGCTGGCGAACCGCACAGCCGCGTGTTGCCTAATTTTCATTCCGTTGATTTTCGTGAGGGCAAAATATGGAACAGCTAGACGATACCAAAGCCGTGGGGCGCCGCTCAGGACTGAATCTTCCGACCATCATCGACCGCGCTGCACAGCGTCTACCGTCTCTCGTCCTGACGCGCACTCCTTTGCGCGTCAGTTTTGCGGGCGGCGGTACCGACCTGCCCGATTTCTACAATCTCGATTGCGGCGCGGTCTTCAGCGCGGCAGTGGACAAATACATCTATGTCACCGTCAAGCGTCACAGCGAGATCTTTAATGAACCTATCCGCTTGAACTATTCACAGACAGAGCAGGTAAACACGATTGGGGAGATCAAGAACAACATCGCCCGCGAATGCCTGCGTTTCCTGGAGATCGAACCGCCGATTTACATCTCGACGGTCGGAGACATGCCGGCCTCGACGGGCATGGGGGGGTCGAGCTCGTTCACGGTGGGGCTGCTCAACGCCCTGCATGCATTCCGGGGAGAACGTGTCACCCCTGGCCAACTCGCCGAAGAGGCATGTCACATCGAGATGCACATCCTCAAGGAGCCGATTGGCAAGCAGGACCAGTATGCCGCCGCGTTCGGGGGCATGAACCTGTTCCGCTTCCAGCCTGGCGGCGCGGTAACGGTCGAGCCGCAGCGGGTGCGCAATGGCGCCGTCGAACATCTCTTCAGCAACCTGATGATGTTCTGGACATCGCATCAGCGACCGGCCAGTTCCGTGCTGGCAGAGCAGAAGGCGAACACGTCAAGCAATCTCGATACGCTCAGGCGGATGCGGGACGATGCCTTCATGCTTCAGGAGATCTTTTCGGAGCCCATCATCGACATAGAACGCTTCGGTGCCGTCCTTCACGCAGGGTGGGAGATGAAGCGGAGTTTGGCGTCCCGCGTGAGTAACGCGGCGATCAATGGCCACTACGACCTCGCCAGGGACGCAGGTGCGGAAGGCGGCAAGCTGTGCGGCGCCGGCGGCGGCGGGTTCCTTATGTTCGCGGTCAAGCCGGAACGCCGAGAAAGCGTAAGACGCGCACTTTCACACCTAGCCTATGTGCCTATCGGCTATGAAGTCCACGGCTCGCGGCTCTTGCATCCGGCGCAAGTCTAATGCCGTCCCCGATCGCACAAGCGGATCGCCGGCGCGAGCACCCATCAGGAGAGCGTCGGAGGTGCGACCCGACGTTACACTCATTTGATCAATGGATCTACGATGCTTTTCACAAAGACCGATATTCCCGGCGCCACCCTGGTGGAACTGCAGAAATTCGAAGACGAGCGGGGCTTTTTCGCACGCGGCTGGTGTTCGCGGGAATTTGCCGAGCAGGGGCTTCCGGATCATGTCGTGCAGATGAATATTTCATACAACAGGCACAAGCATACACTGCGCGGCTTCCACTACCAGCTGGCTCCCCATGGCGAGGACAAGATGCTTCGCTGCATCCGGGGCAGCCTGTACGACGTGCTGATCGACCTGCGGCCCGAGTCATTCACCTATAAGCAGCACCTCACTGTGGAACTTTCCGCGGCGAACCAACGGATGCTGGTGATACCGAAGGGCTGCGCGAACGCCTTTCTCACCATTGAGGACCACACCGAGGCCACGTATCTCGTCTCCGAATTCTATGCACCGGCAGCCGAACGCGGTGTTCGTTGGAACGATTCTGCTTTCGCCGTGAAGTGGCCAGTGGATGAGCCGGCGGTGATCTCAGATAAGGACCGGACTTGGCCAGACTACGCCGAATAACCTTTCTCGGCGACGAACTTGCGGAGCGCTACAGAGGAGACGCAAATGTTCATCGTCGACAGGGAGTTGGAGTTGCTCCAGGCTGAGGGGCGTCCAATTCGCGTGGGTATGGTGGGGGCCGGTTTCATGGCCCGAGGCATCGCGATGCAGATGCTGCGATATGTTCCGGGCATGGAACTCGTAGCCATTTCCAACAGACACGTGGAAAAGGCGCGAGAGGCCTATGCCGCTGCAGGCGCGGACGATGTGACGGAGGCGACCAGCACCAAAGCGCTTGAGGATCTCGTGGCCCGCGGCCGCCGCGCGATCACGGCGGACCCGATGCACATTTGCGAGGCCGAAGGCATCGACATCGTCGTCGAGGCGACAGGCGCGATCGAGTTCGCTGCCCAAGTCACAATGTGCGCGATCCGGCACGGCAAGCATGTCGCCCTGATGAATGCCGAACTCGACGGCACGATCGGCCCAATCCTGAAAGTGTATGCCGACCAGGCAGGCGTGGTCCTCACCAATGTGGAGGGGGATCAGCCGGGCGTCATCATGAACCTCTACCGTTGGGTCAGGGGCCTGGGCATACGTCCCGTGCTTTGCGGGAACATCAAGGGCCTGCACGATCCATACCGAAATCCGACGACCCAGGAGGGATTTGCCAAGAAGTGGGGGATGAAGGCCCCGATGGTCACCTCCTTCGCGGACGGCACGAAGATCTCATTCGAGAACGCCATCGTCGCCAACGCCACAGGCATGCTGGTGGCCAAGCGCGGCATGTACGGGCCTGTGGTCGAGCCCGGGACCCCGATCCAGGAGGCGGTCGGCTGGTATCCGCTCAATCAGCTCCTCGAGGGGCCGGGGATAGTTGATTATTGTGTCGGCGCCATGCCCAACCCCGGCGTCTTCGTTCTTGGCACCACAGAGAATGCCCTCGAGAAACATTATCTGTCACTCTACAAGATGGGCCCCGGGCCGCTCTACTGTTTCTATTGGCCTTATCATCTGTGTCATTTCGAGGTGCCCTTCACGGTGGCGAGGGCCGCGATCTTCCGCGATGCTGCGATTGCGCCCCTGGGCGCGCCGACCGTTGACGTTGTGGCCGCCGCCAAGCGGGACCTTAGTGCCGGAGAGATCCTCGATGGACTCGGACATTACATGACCTATGGCCTCTGCGAGAACGCGCCGACGGTGCACGCCGAGCGGCTTGTGCCGATCGGGCTCGCCGAGGGCTGCCGACTGCTGCGCGACGTCAAGCGCGACGAGGTGCTCGGCTATGACGACATCGAGCTTCCGATAGGGCGGCTGTGCGACGGACTGCGCCGGGCGCAGGATCTTGTCTTCTTCGGCAGCTCTGCCGCGTCACCGCAGCGCGAGGTTCTTACAACCACTTAGATAGCGGGATGTTGCGCAGACCGAGCCCGAGGAGGTTCGAGATGGCCGAACCGATGGCGCGAACGCTATCCGACTTCCATTACCTGAAGCATGCCGCCGCGCTTTGCCTGGGTAGTCTCGCCTTGGCCGCCAAGGCACGCTCCCGCAGCATCTGTTACGAACGCCGAGCGATGGGGATTACCTCCTTTTGCTGGAGTGCCTGCCACAATGACACTCTGCTCGCGGGAGGGAATTGGTGTAAAATTTTCAGGGCGATAGCCCCTCCGCGTTAGGCAAGACTGAACCCATCTGGCGCTCTTGTCCATTTTGGACATGGTGAGGACGGCGCAGTCAAGCGGAACAGCTACTACGAATAAGCCAAAGGCACTATTGATGTACAATCCAGATTGGCTCCGGTATTGTAAGCGCGTTGTAAGAGCGGCCTTAGGCTTCGATCATCTTCTCCGGCCCGAATGCTCTGTTCCTACACAAAAACTCGGCTCCGTATATGGAGGTTGGGTGGTTGCGGTCGAGCCTCTTCTAGGAACTCCCTCCCCTATTGTTCTTTCCTTTGGCTTAGGGGACGACATTTCATTTGATCAGGAAATCAGCAAAGTATTCGGCGCAAAGGTCTTTGGGTTTGATCCGACTCCGGCCAGTCTTGACTGGATTGCCGCTCAGGAATTACCCCCCACTGTGCGGATCTACCCGCTGGGAATATCTAATTTCGACGGGGAGCAGACGTTTGCTGTGTCCGAAGATGATACGCGCAGCAATTTTTCCACGAAGATGGTTACAGGCAAGAGCATTATCTGCAACGTGAGGTGTTACTCTACTATCCTGGATATGCTCGGACTGGCAACTATCGATGTGCTGAAACTCGACGTTGAGGGGGCAGAGCACGACGTCCTTCCACAGGTGCTTGGATCTGATGTCTTACCGAGACAGATTCTCGTCGAGTTTCACCACTGGTGGCACCGCACTCCGGTGAAGCAAACCTACCGAACAGTAGAAGCGATAAAGGGCCAGGGGTACACCCTGTTCCATGTTTCTCCTGCGGGCCACGAATTGTCATTTTTGCTGACGCGATAACAAGCCTTACGAGAACTTTCGACAACCCGCCGTCGGTGGCGGGGATCGTCGGCATCAAGCGCCCCGACGCCACGCTTGCCAGGTGACCCGAGATGCAGGCTGGACGCGAACATTTCAGCCGGCATGGCCCGCGCCGCACTGGTCAGACGACCCACATGTTCGGCATTGCCGACGGCAGCATGGGCGGCAAGCAGCTCGCGGAGACGGGAAGTAGCTGGGACGGGCATTGAGCGATGGGATTACCTCCGTTTGCTGGTGTGCCTCCCACAATGACACTCTAGTCGAACAAAGCGCTTTCGCCTTTCATTTGAGGAGTGTGGGGGCGGACCGTCGGTCGACGGCGCCACCACAGCCCTCAACGATTGGATGGGACACGATGACAGATCGCATTGCGCTCATAACTGGTGTGACTGGTCAGGACGGTGCCTATCTTGCCAGACTGCTGCTGGAGAAAGGCTATACTGTCCACGGACTGAAACGCAGATCCTCCTCCTTCAATACCGAACGCATCGACGACATCTACGTCGATCCGCACGAACCGGACGCACGCTTCTTTCTCCACTACGCCGACCTGACCGATGCGACCAATCTCATTCGTATCATTCAGCAGACGCGCCCTACCGAAATCTACAATCTTGCGGCTCAAAGCCATGTCCAGGTAAGCTTCGAGACGCCGGAATATACCGGCAACGCCGATGCCCTTGGCACACTCAGGCTGCTTGAAGCCATACGCATCCTGAAGATGGAAGAGCGGGTGCGCTTTTATCAAGCGTCAACCTCCGAGCTGTTCGGCAAAGTCCAGGAGGTGCCCCAGACGGAGAAGACGCCGTTCTACCCGCGCTCTCCCTATGCGGCGGCCAAACTCTATGCCTATTGGATCACGATCACTTACCGTGAAGCGTACGGAATGTTCGCTTCCAATGGCATACTGTTTAATCATGAAGGCCCCACGCGCGGCGAGACGTTTGTGACCCGCAAGATCACACGTGCGGTTGCAGGTATCGAGCGAGGCTTTCAGTCCACCCTCTATCTTGGAAATCTGGACGCGAAACGCGACTGGGGGCATGCTCGCGACTATGTGGAGGGCATGTGGCGGATTCTTCTGCACGCGGAGCCTGACGACTTCGTCCTCGCTACGGGCGAAACCCATTCGGTGCGCGAGTTCGTGGAACGTGCCTTTCGGGCAGTCGGCCGCGTCATCGTCTGGGAAGGTAAGGGGGTGGACGAGATCGGCCGGGATAGCAAGACAGGAGAGATCCTCGTCCGAGTCGACCCACGCCATTTCCGTCCGACGGACGTCGATCTCCTGATGGGAAATCCGGCGAAAGCCCGCTCAAAGCTCGGCTGGTCGCCTAAGACGACGTTCAGCGACCTCGTGGCGGAAATGGTGGCCGCCGATCTGAAACGTCTGGAGCGAGAGAGCTGGCACATGGACAGTAGCGTCTAGAGAGGGCCAGCCCTCATGGACTACACTTATCGGGTCGACGCAAAACGGATATTCGTGACTGGCCACCGGGCATGGTCGGCTCGGCTGTGGCGCGGCGATTGGAGGAGGAAAACTGCGAGTCCTAATGGTTCCGCGCGACGTTCTCGACCTTCGAGATCAGGACGCTGTGCATCGCTGGATGACAGAAACCAGGCCCCACGCCGTGGTCCTTGCAGCCGCAAAGGTCGGCGGATTCTCGCCAACGATCGCTATCCGGCCGATTTCCTGCTCGACAACTTGCTGATCGAAACGAAGTCATCCGGCGTAGGCGCGGCCACAACCCCGCTCGCAGGAACGACGACTTGCCGGCTCCTGAAGCGCCCAGAACCACGAGCGCCCGCTCTGCGCCGGCATCGCGCATCAGCCGCAGCCGGTCCAGAGCGCGAAGAACCTGAGTGTCGCGGTCGAAGAAGATGGCAGCGTCTTCCTCGGTCAGAGGCTCGAATCCCGGATATGGCCATCGGCCGGGCGGAAAGCCGAAGCTTTGGCATCAAGACCCGCCCGTTTGAGGCCCTGCTTGAGCCGTTCCCAGCCTTGCACATCGAGCACTAAGTCAACGGCCTGGTGGTCGGCGCCATGTCCGCCGGTAGCGCGGAGATCTCGACGTCACCTATGATGACCAGAGACATCGAAACTCTTTGAAGAACACACTGTTCCTCGCCACGCCCGATCATCAGCCATCTCTCGGAAGTTGGCGTTGGGCTCCTAAACTGACGCACATGTAAGCTGGGTGCCCCCTGAAGCCTGTGCGGAAATGGTCGAGCACTGGCTGCAGGTTGCCCTCTCTCGACCCCGACAGGCTGATCTTCATCGATGAGACCGCGGCATCCACAAAGATGGCGCGGATGCGTGGACGCAGCCTGAGCGGCGAACGATGCCGGGCGGCCGTTCCTCACGGCCATTGGAAGATCACCACCTTCACGGCCGGCCTGCGGCTGGGCGGCATGACGGGGCCAATGCTGCTTGGGGCGCGGCTCCTTGGACGCAGTGTGCTTGGCTAAGAGCCTGTTTGTAAATTCTGCTCCGACGACCATGATGGCGTTTTCTGCGCTTCCGGTGCTAACGGACCCAAATGTCCGCTGCGCTCCGGCTCTCGAAACCACCACCATATGACTCGCCGGAGCGACTTTCGAAACAGCTCTTAGCAGCCAATTCGCTCGCCGGAAGAAATTGACGCCGACAATTCGAGTTGACTGCTCCAACACAACGAGCGCAAGTCCATCTATAAATTGTCATGAACTTATCGGGGTGTTTTCGAAACGATATTTCGGAATGCTTCAATTATGACTTCCACCTTCATGACGAAATGTTAAGATGGAGATCTTCAAATGAGTGCTTTATTATTTTCTGACTTCAATTCGACAGTTACCGAATCACTGGACCGCTGATCTCTAATACGAAACCCATCGCCTGTCTCAGGCCAAGCGCCAGGTTCGAATGCTCTGCCGCAGCATGCTTATGACGAACATTGGCTGCAAGACTTGCTGTTTCGGTATCCCACCTTGATCATGGCCGACCGGCTTATCGTCTCGGCAGCGGCCCAATCGAAAGCGCTCTGGCGGCGATGCGCATGATGGTCCGACATCGCCGAAAGCAGATCCGGGAGCTGATCGACGACAGCATCGGCCGACCTGAGAGGCTTTAGACCATTTTGCGTCACGAACTCATGCGCCGCATGCGCGAGGACGACATCGTGCTGTCCATTCAAAATGCCGGACGAAGGACCACAAACGATGCGACCTGAAAGCCGGCAGGTACCAACCCACCTACAGCACGTTGCAAAGCCCATATTCGACATTGTTCACAGTCATGGCTAACTCGACGCGGGGCTAGGCCCCCAAGCACATCACTCGCTTCAACTCGAGCTTTGGGGACCTGATCGGCGGCAAGTCGCTGATCGTGCTCGTCAATGGCGGCTCAGCCAGCGCCTCGGAAATCGTGGCTGCGGCCTTGCAGGATCATCGCCGGGCGACGGTGCTCGGCACGCATTCGGCAAGGGTTCGGTGCAGACGATTATTCCGCTTGGCGACGGTGGCGCGTTGCGCCTGACGACGGAGCTCTACTACACGCCGGCTGGCAAATCGATCCAGGCCAAGGGCATCACGCCCGACATAAGGGTCGAGCAGCCGCTGCCGGAAAAGTTGCGGGGTCGAGATGTGTCGCGTGGTGGGTCCACCTTCAAGGCCATATCAAGGGCGCCGAAGAAAACGAGGAGGGCTTGGGTTCCGCGGCCAATGTGCCGCCGGATTCGAACGACGACCTGCAGCTGATCTATGCCGAGCAGCTTTTGCGCGGCGAGAGGACCCATGCGGCGTTCCCACCCAACCCGGATAGCGCCATCAACAACCAATAGCGGCGTGTCTTCGCTTGCCTGGTCCTTGTGATGTTTTGTTTGCCGCGACGTTAGTCGGGCAACCTTGTCTAGGCGAACTTGGTTCGGTTCTAAGGGTACGGGTCGACCTTCAACGATGTGCGGGCGAATCGCGCGGGTACTTTCGGCGAGCCTAAGGCGTCGACGCTTATGGAAAGTAGTTGTTGCCCAGAGCGTAGCCCGTAGAAAATAAAGCCGAAGAAAATGCCGAGGGGAACCCCGCCTACTGTCACGGCTTCAAGAGCGGTTCCCATAAATGCACGACATCTACTGTTCGTAGCAGATCCCCAAAATGGAGAGGTGCAAGCGATCCTGGATTTCTGCCGTCGAGAATGAGCCTACCAACGGCGAGGGTCGCGGCCCAGATGAAGGAAATGTGATCGAATTCCCAATCGCGGTACCCAATGCCGAGGCAGCCAGATTGGCTCTTGCTTTTCGGATAGGCCTACGTGCAGCGCAGATCGCGGCACTGCGTCGCCCTGTTCCGGTTCGCGAGCGCTATGACCGAACGGGGCCGATTGCGCACTGTCAGCGTTCCGCCAAATTGATGTGTGAAGCAGACGTCAAGTTCGAACAACGAAAAACGCGCTGCATAGGCTCAACGGATGATAGATTGGCCCGAATTCGTCCCACCCGCGAGTGACTCGCCTCCGTCAGCGACCAGTGCATGGCCGGTCATGTAGGACGACTTGTCGGACACCATGAACAGAATGACCTCGGCGATCTCGTCGGTCGTTGCAAAGCGGCCCATCGGGACGATGTTGGCGATCGCGTGCTCCAGCGCTTTGCGGCCGCCGAGTTGGTCCGTGTAGGGATCGTTGAACGGCGTATCGACCCAGCCGGGGCAGAGCGAATTGATGCGGATGCCGTAGCGCGCGACATCCAGTGCGATCTGGCGGGTCATGGTGATCGATGCAGCCTTGCTGGTGATGTATGCGGTCATCGCTCTGTCGAGGAAGACGCCGGAGTTCGACGACGTGTTGAGGATGACGCCGCCGCGCTGTCTCTTCATGACCGGTAGGACTGCTTGGCAGGCGACGAACTGGGCATGCACGTTGACCGCCCAAGAGCGATCGAAACCGGCGCCGTCGATCTCCTCGACGCTGCCCGCGACCTGCACACCGGCATGATTGTGCAAGATGTCGATGCGCCCATATCGCTCGGCCACGTCCTGGATGACGCCGACGACGGCTGCATCGTCGGTGACGTCGACACGGATTGCCTCGCCGCGCCCGCCGGCGGCGGCGATGGAGTCGACCGTGCCGCGCGCGGCATCGAGATCGCGGTCGGTGACGATGACCGTCGCGCCCTCGCGCGCCATGGCTTCCGATCCGGCCCGGCCGATGCCGGAGCCGGCACCGGTGACGATGGCGGTCCGCCCCTGAAGTATCATTTGGTTCTCCCCTAGTACCGGCGGCGAAACAGATTGCGGCGCTCGTAAACGGCGACCGCTTCGTCGATCAGCGCCGCGATGGCGTGGGCGCCGTATTCGCGACGCAGCAGCTCGGCGCGCTCTTTCAGCAGTTGGGCTTCGGGAATCCGGCCCGGCCGCAACATTTCATAGGTGTCCAGGATGAGGTCTTGCGGGACGGAGACGAGGTCGGCGGCGCGTTCGAGATTGAGCGCAAGCCGGTCGCGGCCCGCATCGCGGGCGATCGATGCCTGAAGTCTGAGCACGCCGGCCGAAATCCGGATGTCTTCGGCACCGATCCGTTCCGAAGTCACTGCGTCGAGCGTCAAGTCGGCAAGCGGCATGCCTGACGCCGACACCGCCTGATCGGGCGCATTCTCGGAGATGGGATAGAGGTCGAGAGGGGATGTCACGGTCGAAACCCTCCTTGTCCGATTGCAAACGTGACATCGAGCGGAGGGGCATCCGGCACTACCAGCCCAATCTCTATCGCGTAGAGCATGGCGACGCGCACATGGTAGCGGGCGCCGAGCGCCTGACCTTCGGTCGGCACGATGACGGGTTCCGGCACGAGCCCCAGCGCGTGGAGCGCGGCGTTGCGGCCCATTGCGCGGTAGTGGTCGAGCGTCGTGATCGGTGCATTCGAAAACAGTTCGATGTTCATGTGCGGCAGCCGGTCGGCGCGGTGGATGACTGCGGTGCCCTTGGCCTGGATGCCGATGGCATAACCCGAGCCGGAGAGGCGCGCCGCGGTGAGGCCGAGGAAGGACGTGTCGGCGGTATGTCGGATGCGAACGAGGCGCGGCACGCCGCCGCCCTCGCTCACACCATCGGTCAGGGCCAGCACCACGTCGATCAAGTCGTGGCCGGCGGTCGTTTGCGTGAGCTCGTTGCCGAATGCGGGGCTGAGGCCAATCACCACCTCGCGCGGATCCGTGCCTTTGCCGGCCTCGCCGCCTGGAATCAGCCATGGCTCCGAGGTCGGGTCGACGCGACGCTCGCTCTCCAGCACCTTCTCGCGTGTCTGAACGTCGCGCACGCCTCGGACCGCTTCCCATCTAGCTTCGGACATCCGATATCCGCTGCCCGGTCCCCGGTAGTCGTTGGGATCGTTGAGCGCGCTGATGACCTTGCCGTCGCGCAGGATGGCCGACGTCTGCAGATAGTCGCCGGAGATGCGCTGGCGAAGCATCAGCAATAGGTTCTCGGCCTCGCGCCCGAAGCCCCGTTTGTGCAGCGCCCGCACCACATCCACCGCTGTTAGTCCGCGATCGCGAATCGCTTCGCTGATGCGCGTGACATCGCCGGTCGAGAAGGTTTCGGTATCGAGCGAGCCCGAGGCGGCGGCAACGGAGAGCATCCAGGCTTCCGGCACTTCGGCGAGGCCAAGCTCCTGGAAGACGGCGGCCAGCGCCTTGATCCCTTGCATGCGGAGCTCGCGGATATTGCTCTCCTCTATGGGTGTCAGCCCACCATCCGCCTCGAGGTCACGCTGCAGAGCGAGGAAGTCCTCGACGTCCTCGCCGTTGAACAGGGATGGGTTGAACGAATTGTCGTATTTGCGGATCGATCCCATGCCGGAACACAACAGGTCGGAGCCGGCCATGAGGAAGGGCGTGATCTTGGCGCCAACCCGGATCTCGGACTCGCTGACGCGGGTGTCGTTGCCGGAGGCGCATTCAAGGCCGAGCCAGACGGCGATGAGGTTTTCGGCCATGAGCTCGCGCATGCCCCCCGCCATCGAGACGGTCAACGGCGCGCCGTCGATGCCGCCGTTCTGCGTTCCCTGTACGCCCATGGCGCGCTGCAGGCAGAGGCAACGGGCTTCCAGGTAGAGAACGGACTGATGTTCGTGAAACCCCATCAGCAGCTCGGAGGATGCGCCAGACGTGCAGCGTGCCTTGATGCCGCGCGAGGCGTAGGCGGCGGTGAGGAAAGCCTTGGACCAGGGTGTGTCGTCGCCATCGACGAACGCAGCTTCCGTGCCATAAACCGATACCGTCTCGGCATAGGAAGTGAAGCCAGCCATGCCGATGCGCAGCTCTTCCGCTTCCTCGATCGAGCACTGGAACAGCACGCCGCCACGCCCAACCGACGCGCCGACGGCGCAGGCGACGGCGTTGGCCCAGGAGTTCGACGCAACGCGCATCGTCGTCTCGATCTCGTCGAAGCCGAGCGCCACGGCAACGGCGGCGTCTGCTGCAAGCTGCAGAGGATCATCCTTAGCGTTGGTGACGTGCGCCTGGTTTCCCGGCGTGCGGCGCTGCCGCATTTTGGAATAGGCGAAGGTGATCTCCAGTGACGACAAGTGCGACACGACGGAAGCCAGCTTCGCCGGCGTCATGCCGCGAGCCAGCCGCTCGAGCCTTTCGCGCGGCACGTTGATGTCGACCAGCATGCGGGCGACTTCGCCCGAATCGATCGCCATCGCCTCGTCGATTACGTCGAGATCGAGATGATGTGCGGCGATGAAGGAATCGAGGATGTCGAAGTCGGCTTCCGGCTTACCGTCGATCTCGACCACGCGTCCGTTCTCGACTCGCGCCGACGGCGCGGGGTCCCACGGGCTGTGAAAGGTGGCAAAGCCCGCTTCCGGATCCTCCGCGGCAAAGCGGTCGTGCCGCAGCGGCCGCGTGTCCCATTCGTCGAAGCGGCGCCAGCGCGGGGGCGAAGTCATTGCGTCCCTCCCATATGTCGAGCGCTCAGAACCATCGCAGCCACACAAGCTGGATGAGGATGAGCACGATCACGTCCCAAAAGATCACCTCGCCGATCGTGAACCAGCGCTTCATGCGGTTGACGCGCCAGAAGCCGAGCCAGACGATCGCTGTCAGGATGAGCGGGACAAAGCTGGCGGCGGTCACTCGACCCTCTTTCCCGTGGCGGCGTCGAAATAGTGCAGCGCCTGCTTCGGGAAGGAGACGCTCACCGGCTGTCCCGGCTCGATCGCATCGCAATTCGTCTGCGTCCGCAGCGTGATTGCCTGCCCGCCCGCGTTTTGGAAGACCAGCAGCGTGTCGGGTTCGATCGCTTCTTTCACGTCCACGGTGAGCGTCATGGCTGCCGGTGCATTCGACGCCATGAATTCGATCTGCTCCGGCCGGATGCCGAGCGTGACCGGCCCGTCGGGGCGATCGACCGCGCAAGCCACCGCGCCAGCCTTGAATATGCCGCCTTTGACCACTCCGCCGATCGTGTTCATCGCCGGGCGGCCCATGAACTCGGCGACGAAGCGGTTGGCGGGCCGGCGGTAGATCGTCTTCGGCTCGTCGAACTGCACCAGCCGGCCCTCCTTCAGCACGGCGATGCGCGTCGCCAGCGTCATCGCCTCCTCCTGGTCGTGCGTGACGAAGACGAAGGTTTTGTCGAGCTTGCGATGCAGGCGGTTGAGCTCGGTGCGCATATGCAGGCGCAGCAGCGCGTCCAAGTTGGAAAGCGGTTCGTCCATGAGGCAGATCGCCGGTTGCCAGACCAGCGCGCGCGCTACGGCGACACGTTGCGCCTGGCCGCCGGAGAGCTGCGCCGGCTTGCGCTGCAGATAGTGGGCGATGCGCAGAAGCTCGGCCATGTCCTTCACCGAACGCTCGATTTCCGCGGCGGCCACTTTGCGGATACGCAGGGGATAGGCGATGTTCTCGAAGACGGTCTTGTGGCTGTAGAGTGCGTAGTTCTGGAACACCATGCCGATGCCGCGGAAGCGCGGCGGCACGTTGGTCACGTCCCTACCTTCGATCTCGATGCGGCCGCTCGACGGCTGCTCCAGCCCGGCGAGCAGGCGGCACGCAGTTGTTTTGCCAGAGCCCGAGGGCCCAAGCAGCACGATGAATTCGCCGAGATCGAAGTCGAGATCGAGCCGATCGAGCGCGACGGTGCCGTCCGCAAACCGCTTCGTCACTTCCTTGAACGAGACTGCCATTGGATGATCCGCTGGTCCTTAGCCCTTCACCGCGCCGAAGGTCAGGCCGCGCACGAGGTGCCTCTGGACGAGAAATGTGAAGACGATGATCGGCAGGGTGGCGACCACTGCCACCGCGGCGACCTGCCCCCACAGGGTGCCGTGTGGCGTGATCAGGCCGGGAATGCCGACCGTCAGCGGCCGCCCCTCGAACGCCACGAGGATGAAGGCGTAGAGGAACTCGTTCCACGACATGATGAAGCAGAGCACCGCCGTTGCCGCGAGTCCGGGCGCGGCCAGCGGCACGATGACGCGCACGAATGCTCCGAGCTTCGAGCGCCCGTCCATCATCGCCGCCTCGTCGATCTCCTTCGGTATCTCGGCGAAGAAGCCGCGCATCATCCAGACGACCAGCGACAGATTGAAGCTCGTATGGGCAATCACCACGGCGTAGATCGTGTCGGTCAGGCCGATTGTCGTGAAGAACAGGAAGAGCGGCACCGCGATCGCGATCGGCGGCGCCATGCGCGTCGTCAGGAAGAAGAAAAACAGGTCTTCCTTGCCGGCGAAATCCGTGCGCGCGAACACATAGGCGGCCGGCGCGCCGATCAGGATCGACAGCGCAGTCGATCCCAGAGAGATGACCAGCGAATTGAAGACGAGGGGGAGATATTCCTTCTCGATGAAAACCGCCGGATAATTGGCGAAGGTCGGCATGAAGAACCAGGTCGGCTGCGTCGAGAGGATATCGAGGCGGCCCTTGAAGGACGTCAGCAAGATCCAGACGTACGGCGTGAGCGCAAGCACCAGTACGCAGGCGAGGATTCCGATCGCGAGGATCTTCCAGGATTTGCTCATGGCCGAGCCTCTTGGTCCGCCGACTTCCAGTACACGGCCTTGTAAAAGACCGAGCACATGATCAGCACGACCAGGTAGACCATGAACGAGACCGCGGCGCCGTAGCCGAGGTTCCAGGTCTTGAAGTTGACGCGGTAGGCGTAGATCGAGAGCAGTTCCGAAACGGTACCGGGGCCGCCGCCGGTCATGATGAAGACCTTGTCGAACTCTTTGAAGGCATCGATGCCGCGCAGCAGAAGCACCAACGCGATGATCGGGCGCATCAGCGGCAATAGGATGTCGGTGAACTGCCGCCACGGCCCGGCACCGTCCATTGTCGCTGCCTCGAAGGGCGAGCGCGGCAAGCTCATCAGCCCGGCCAGGATGATCAGCGTCACGAAAGGCGTCCACTGCCAGACGTCGATGGCGATGATGGTGGGCATGACGAGGCCGGGCGACGAGAAGACGGCGCTGGATTGCGACAGCAGGCCAACGGCCCGCAGATAATGCGTCGCCATGCCGAAGTCGCCCTGCAGCAGCAGGCGCCAGATCAGCCCGACAGCGACAGGAGCTAGCATCATCGGCACCAGCAGCAGCGTCGTCAGCAGGCGCTGCCGCTCGATGTAGCGCCAGATCAGCCATGCCAGCACGAAGCCGAGCAGGAACTCGATCGACACCGCGACCAGGACGAAGCGGATGGTACGCCAGAAGGAGCCCCAGAAGATTGCATCCTCACGCACAAGCCTGCGAAAATTGTCGAAGCCGATGAATACGCCCTTCTGGTCCGGATTGGCGAAACTCAGGTCGGTCATGGCCGTGTAGACCATGTAATAAAAAGGCCCCACGAGGAAGACGAGGACGAGCAGCGCCGCCGGCAGGATCAGGGGCATAGATGCGCCGCGGTCGAGCAGGAACTGTCCGCGCGAAGATCGAGTGCCTTTGGTCATGATATGCCCGGCGTTCTCCCGGGGGTTGTCCCCACGGGATTAGGATAGCAGCCCTCACTGCACCGGATATTTCATCGGTGCGCAGGCCCCGAGCAGCGCCGAGATCTCCTTGGCCGACTCATCGAGCGCCGCCTTTGCTTCCTTCTCGCCGGCGAGATAGGAGGACAATTCGCGGACCAGGATGTCGGTCATCTCGCTCGCCTGCGGGATGGTAGGCTTCGGCTTGGCCACCTCATTGGACGCCATCGATGCCTTGGCATACGGCAGCTTCTGCACCTCGGCGGATGCATAAACATCTGGCCTTGCGGAAGCGCCGCCATTCAGATGTTGGCTGAGCTGCTGTTCGTACTCCAGCATCCACTGGATGAAGAGGTATGCGGCCTCCTTGTTCTTGGACGCCGTTGGAATGAGGTATGACCAGCCCTCCACCTGAGCGACCTTGCCGCCTTCCCCCTGCGGCACGATGTCGAAACCCATCTTGCCGACGACCGTCGACACATTCTCATCGACGGCGACGGCGTAGGTCGCGTCGTTCCACATGATGAGCTCGGCGACCTTGCCCTGCTGCATCAACGCCATGACGTCGTCCCAGAAGTAGTTGAGCGTGTCCGGTGGCGAGAAGGCCATCAGGCTCTTGTAGTATTCAGTAGCGGTAATGGCCTGTGGGCTGTTGACGATGACCGGGCCGCATTCGGAGCCCGACTTCACCTCCAACATGTCGCCGCCGAAGGAGTAGAGGAAGTTCAGCCACTCGTACCACAGCGCTTCGTGGCGCTTGCCCTGAAGTGCGGTGCCGTAGAGACCCTGGTCAGGGCGGTTGAACCATTCGGCGATGTCGCGATACTGCTTCCAGTCCTGCGCCGGGCCGAGGTCGTAGCCGTACTTGGCCTTAAAGCCGTCCATCTCCTTGGCGTCGGTCAGGAGATCGGACCGATACCAAGCGTACATTGTGAGCGCGGTGAACGGGAAGCCATAGGCCTTACCCCCGTACCAAGAGATTTCCTTCCAGAGACCTTGGTACAGCTGTTTCTCCGGCTTGAACTCGGGGTCGCGCAGCGTCGCCGAGGTCATAAACTGCTCGATCGGCTCGACATGGCCGTTGGTGACGAACTTGCCGACATTGCGGTGCTGCTGGAGGATAAAGTCGTAGCGGCCGCGCTTTGAGTTGAGGTCGAGCATCACCTTGCTGGCGGTCTCGGACGCCTCATACATCTCGATCTCGACCGTGATGCCGGTGCGCTTCTCGAACTCGGGCGCCAGCTTCTTCATCGCCTCGAGCGGTGGCAGCGCCTCGCCGATAGTGCGGATCGTGGCGCCCTTATACGGCGCCGCCGCTTCCTCCAGCGTCCAGGCACCGGCCTGTCCGGCAATGCCGAGCGCCGCGAATGCCGCGAGCGCCGGCGCCGTTATCAGCATGCGTAGGCGTGAACTATCTTCAAACATCGAGATTCCCCTTTGGATGATTATCGTTGCGGTGCTTTCCAACTTGGCTGGGCTTGAACGCTGGTCCGCCGGGGGATCGGGCCGTGCCCGGGCCGCCCGTGAGATCTGTGGCGTGTTGGCGGCGATCCGCCATTCAAGTCCTCCACCACTGCGCGCGGAATCGCTCGACTTGTCCGAGAGGCCTCAGTCCGCAAGACCGCAGGGCGTCAGTATATGCTATCGACGCCTGCCTGCGTAGCACTTGGTACAAAGAAGGCATATTCCACAAACTAGAGAAAGCCTATAAGAGCATGCCGATCATGGGATATTTCCCTTACAGTGTAATCCAAAACGCATATGCCTTTCGGGATAGGAGCGACGGTGAGGGACGAAGCCTCTGAGACAGCGTCAGGCAGGCGACTGCTGTCGCATCCCGAATGGTTCGACGCCCTCGGCAAACTTCTCTGCAGGTGGGATCGCACCAGTTCCCCGACGCGTTCGCCAAAACCATCCATCGTCTCGCACCATTCGACTACACGGTGAGTTTCGCCTATAGCGGCCCGGGCAAGCCGCTGTGCGTCCACCACACATTCGCCCCGAAGCAGTTCGACATCCACGTTCGGGAATACGAGATCGGGCCTTACCTACTCGATCCGTTCTATAAGGCGACGGCGAACGGCACGCGGTCGGGAGTTTACCGGCTGTCCGACCTTGCGCCCGACCAGTTCTACAAGAGCGAATACTACAAGTCCTATTATGTGCAGACCGGACCGGTCGACGAGATCGCCTTTTTCACCCCCGGCAAGGACGGGTGGACCGTAGCGACGTCGCTGATGCGCGCGCCCAGCCGCCAGAATTTCACCGCGCACGACCTGCGCACACTGCGTATCGTCGAGCCCTTGGTCCGGCGTATCGTTGAGATGCACTGGCGCACCGACGAAAGGCTCAAGACCGCGACGCCGGTTGAAGACGACAAGGCAGTGATGCGGCGCACCGTGCAGGATGCATTGGAGGCACGCGGCATGCCGCCGCTGACGCCACGAGAACTGCAGGTCGTCGGCCTCGTTCTTGAAGGTCACTCCTCCGAGTCGACCGACAACCTGCTGGGCATCTCAGCCGGAACGGTCCGCATCCACCGCAAGAATATCTATGCCAAGATGCGCATATCCTCTCAGCGCGAACTATTTGCAATCTTCATCAAGGCGCCGGCGACCACCTCTTGGCCGGTCAAGTCTGGGTAGGCTGGTGCGGCTGGCGCCGCTATTTCGCGGCCGATCGATGAGCCAGGAAAATGGATGCTCCAACATCCGCTCTTGGATGAAGGGAACGTTGGCCTCTGCTGGCGGAATGGGCGCTTTCGTACGACGGCCTTGCGGCACTAGCAGACGGACGGGGCCGTCAGCTGACGGGCGGCTTTCGGGAATGAGATGGAGCATAGTATCCGTTCACGCATCAGAGTCGCCCGACGACGACTTATGGCCCTGAGCGGATCTGACCCATCGACGCTGCCCGTGCCCCGCGGTTAACCCCCGGCCCGGATCACCTCGTCCACCTCCTTGAGGTCGACGCCTGCCGCGCGAGTGGAGCTTAGCCAAGACGGGCCCGGTGACCTCGTGGCAGTGCGGTCGTTTCATATTGGGGCCCTGGTGGGAACGTCGCGAGGTCGTCTTCCACTGGCCGGGGGGCACTTCACCCCTTCTTTTTCTTTTGTGCTGGCGGCGTCTTGGCAGCCGGCGCTGCCTTCTTCTCTTCAGTGGCGCAACCCTCGGCCTTCGTCAGCGTCAGCTTGATCGTGCCGCTATCGCCGAACACGCCAACCGGCGTGGTGATCTTCCACGCCCCGGTGAGCGCCATCGCGCCTCCGCCACCATCGAGCGAGACCATGTAGTTGCCGGCACCCGACCAGGGCACGCCGGCGGCCAGGCCGCCAACCGTGAAACTGCCGCCGTCGCCTTTGGGGGCTAACGAAAAGAGGATCCCCGCCGATGCCCCGGTGCCTGGCAATTCGAATGGCTTGGTCAGGTCGCACACTGTGTGATCGATGGTCAGATCATCGTATCCGCCCTTCGCTCGATAGGCCGTCTTCTTGCAAAGCTTGTCGAACAGACTCCTGGCTATCGCCTCGGCCGCCTCCGCCACCTTGTCCTCGCCGAGAAATCCCTTGTCGTCGGAAATCAATTTCCCGTCGCCATCGGTGACCTGCATGATCCAGGTCACGTCGCCGTCACCGATGCCGACCACGCCGTCGATGAACGTATCGACGCGCAGCTCCTCGATCACGAGGTTCCTTGGGGCATAACCTTCATCCATGAGCTTCTTTTCGGCGGCGCGAGCCTCGGTTATCGTGCTGCCGACATCGACGATGACGGCCTCGCAGCTTCCTTCGGCCTGCGCTTTCTCGACCAGCATTGCGAGTTCGGAGCCGACCAGATGCTGCATCTGTCTGGCAAGCAGTTCGGAGGCCGGGTTGGCGGGCAACACCTCACGTACAGCAATGCGCTGCTCGGCGACGGCTGGCATCGCGCCAAGCGACAGGGCCACCGCCAGGAAAGCGGAACGGATACCAACGGGATACATCGGCTTCTCCACCAAAACGGGGGCGACGCCATGTCCCCGGCAACCAATTATGTATCATGTTGGTCGATGATGGCGTTCTCTAACGTTGAGAGCTTTGGCTGCCTCGACCAGATCGCGGTACTTCGATGTCCAGTCGAGACCGCGGCGGGTGAAAATCCGCGCACTGCCGGCGTCGATGATGATCTGGCAGCGGTAGCCGTCGAATTGTCTCATGCATCCAGTCGTCATCTTGGGGCGACCAAGGTAGGCATCATCGGAGGAATAAATTGTAGCCGGCCAGCACCGGTAGTCACTCGTTTGCGCACAGGTTCGAGTCTAGGCTCATCCGATTCGATGGCTAGGAGAACGGACCATGATCTTTTTACTAAATTAGCAATGATGCATGTAGTGGCATACATTTCGCCCAGCCGGCGACCCCAACGCCCCCCCGCCCGCCGGCTAGGCGCGGCGGCCCGATAGCCACCCGATAGACTGTCGGGCCGTCCCTAGCAAAATTCGCACCCTGAGCCGAGGTAGAGCCAATACGCAATGAGTATGCAGCTAAGGGATTTCGTCCCGACTGGCCTTACCGATCGCCCCAAGCAATGAAGCGAGGGTTGGCGTCAGTTCTGGTTCGACCTTCAGCCCAAACAGCTTGTTCACGTGGCGACGATTGTCTTCGGTACCGATCAACTCCCGAACGGCCTCGGCAAGGGTCTTATGCCCGTCTCTGTCGCGCTTTGCCATCTGCAGGAGTTCCGACTGGGCCGCAACTCGCGGGTCACGGAATGGTTCCGTTAGAGATCAGGAATGTTTGGCACCTCAGTGCAGCTGATGTTCTCGTCAGCCAATTCTATCCTCGCCGCTCAAGCTCCTCCTGAAGCTCCACCATCAACGCGAGAAGCCTCGGTGGCAAAATTTGCTGGTCGTCCAATCTTAGTAGACCGCGTAGCTTTCGGCGATAGTCTTCCGACCTGATCAGCTCTCGGAAGGCATAGTTCTCTTTGATTGCTGGAGAGTTCCGCAAAGGGTCGAAATGTTTGCCGCAAACAATTCATAGAAGAACGACACGATTCAGCACTTCCGAAGCATAGACGTCTTCCCGAGCCGGGTGTGACTGCCGAGGGTTCTGGATAAGGATCTCTGCCGATCCGACATCCATCGCGTCAGCGAGTGAGAGTTGATAAACACCAAGAAGAACCAGAAGAAAATGCGGCTAGCTGCCAAATGGAAATAGATCTGATAAGCGTTTGTTACGATGAGACGGACACTCCTGTTAAGATTAACTGGACTAGTTAATTTCCAACTCTTTTGGGGCCTGATTCAAGCTCGACCGCACCATTCGGAGCCCGCTAGAGCTCTATATTAAGACCGATGGAAGGATTCTCAGGGTCCCCGGGTCCGATTTTTGAAATCTCTGGTGAATCCGATGGATGCACGGAATTCAGCGTGATCCCCGTGAGAGGCGGTGGGTAAAGCTGCTTATTGCAGCCGCACCACGAAAATCCTCGGAGGCAATGCTTAAGAAGGTGACGCGGCGCGCGCAGCCGGTGGTGCGAGCGTGGGGCGTTCAGAAATCGGCGAAGATCCACGGGCTGGGCGCGACCCAGTGCAGGCGGAGGCCGAGCTGCGGCGGTGGCTGCATGGGGCTGGTGCGTTCGACTGCCGTGCCTGGGCCGAGGCCGAGCTCCTGATCTGGTTCGTGCGGCTGGGAATCTGGCCGTTGGATATGGGCCGCACCCTCGACCCTGCAGAGCTTGGCATCGCCGAGACGGAGATTGAGGCGGAAGCGCAGAAGGAGCGTGGGGAGCGAGCGCTGCGAGACAGCGAGGCGCGGTCGGTGCGCCTGAATGGTAAGCTGCGTGATCCGCTGGCGGTCGACTGGCTGAAGCTGTCCGAGGAAATCACCCAAGGCCTGTCTAAGAAGTTGCTGAGCGGGCCGTTTGCCGACCTCGCACCGCGAGGAGGCGCGCAAGAGGCGTCGCAGCTCTGCAAGCCGAGGGCGCTAGCCCATTCAACGGTCGCGAGGCAACGATGCTCTCGGTTACGACTTCTGCGTCAGCTTCAACAAGCAGACTTGGGACATTGATGTAAAGACAAGTACCGAGGACCCTGTCAATTCGAGCTGGGGGAGACGGAGGTTCGCCGTGCGCGCGATGCTGCGCGGTCAAGATCGGCCGAGCGGTATGTGGTCGCCTACGTCGAAATGTCGGACAGACCGGCGCGACAAAAATCGACATTCTCCCAAATCCGCTCGGATCGGACGCTGATGGCGGTCTCAACATCGCCGGCGACAGCATCCGCTATGCGGCCGGCGCGGCTAAGAGCGTCGTCCTGGCGGACGATAGCGCCCCTTGAGGCAGCAGCGGCCGTGACGCAGCACATAACTGTTCGCCGGCACTAACCCCTAAAGGTGAGGCCCCAGTAGGCCAGCGCGGCTCGTACCTGCTCGCGCGGATAATGCAGGCCCGCAGACTCGAGATTTCGGCGGATCGCCGCCAGACGGCGGTCAGCGGCGTGCGCGATTCCGCTGTCTAAAGGTACGGTGCCGGGGGGAGCTGCATCCCGCGAAGCCCTCGGCCAACTCTTCGGATATGCGGGATCCTTGATCACAGCTTTAAGATCGACCGGGGCTAGCTCTTCGTGGTCGCAGCGCCAGTCATAGGTGAAGAAGGCGCACGCTCGCAGCATGGCTTTCACTTCGGGCATCACGTCCGTGAACGCCTTAAGCGGCGTCGGGAGCAGGACCATATTGGCGACGCACGAGAAGAACCGAGCGTCCTGCACCACTACATTCGTTGATCCATATGCCGCGTCATCGATGCCCCAGATGTGGCAACAGGACCAGTTTGGGCGATCGTCCTTGCGCAGCCCGAGCGCCTGCGTCAGGGCCTGGTTGGCGTAAAGATTCCCCTCTTGCTTGTGCACCTTGTTCCCGGTCTGCCGATTGGTGTTGAACCGGGGTTCGGACCAATTCCTGTTGTAGAAGAGGCCGCGACGAGCGTGTTCCGGATACCAGACGGGAAGCTTGCGGAAAGTGTCGGCGGCAACCCAGCGAGCCGTTCGCTCTATAAGTCCCACTATATCAGAGAGGCTGAGCTCAGCCCGTAGTGCATCGAGGCCGTCAGGAAGTTCTTGTTTCATCGGAAATCAGTAACTCGATGTGGCTGGCGAGCATGGATATGAGGCGCCGGACCATGCTTCCTCCGCGTAGGCGCGAGCAAATAGCACGAACTGTTTCATCGCGCCAACACCTTGGGATCCGCGGTTGGACCGCGCTCAATTCTGATCTTCTGGTAGTCACACACTTCTCGACGACCTGTTGGGAATAGGGTGCAGATAACATCCTGGCGTTGTCTCGAGCGGCGTCCGCTATCTTGTGCGCTCGCGTGGAAGCAGTTGGCGGCAGTCGGTCTCGAAGTTCCGGGCGGCAATGCGCCCATAGCAGACATCAGCCCCCACCTCTCGCCTGTCGTTCCAACGCCGCGCCAAGGTCCCGGCTTCGGACGTACGGCTCTGTCCTGGTGTGGATCTCGAACGACCCGTCGCGAGCATAGAGCTGCTTGGTCGCATATCGAGCAATGCTCGTATTCAGTGCGGCGACCTGGTCGCGGCGATGATCTCGCTGCGCAGGCTGTTTGACGAAGAGCCCGACCAAGGCGAGCTCAGGCGAGATCGTGAACATAACGATCGTATTTTGGAGGCCGAACCCCGGCGAGTAGGGCCTCGGCTTTCCGTCAGCCCAACTTAGGATTACCGGATCGTCGGACGTCGCATAGGTGTAGCCAGGTTCGGCCGAGACGAAAGACCAGCTCCTGCGAGCCAGCTGTTCGAGGGCCGGCTGGACCGCCTGGAGCTCCAATCCGATTAGGTAGGTCTGATCGATCGCGATCTCGTATCCGCCACGATCAATGGAAGCCTTCATATCCTCGTAGTTGATGTCATCCCGGATCGGGACGCCGTTCTCTCGAGCCTGCTTCACCGAGTCCTCGAACCGATCCTTGTGTTTCAGCATCATACCCATCATGCCGTTGACGATCTTGGGATGAAATTCTTCGTTCATCGACCTGAAGCGTGGATTGCGCACGGCCACATTCGCCATCAGCAGCATGACCGGGGAAAATGGGCGTCAGAAGGGAAGCCCTTGGCGGCGATCGCCTCGGCGAGATGCCCTGAGATTTCATCCTCGATCTCAGCCATCCCGTCTTCGATGTGATTGGGGTCGAAGCCCTTGACATCGATGCGGAAGAAGTGGCGCCGGCTGCCAACGTTCCGGACCAAGGTCTCGAACGACTTTCTCGTCGACTGATCGTAGCAGAAGACCTTGGCTTTCCGCTTGTCACAGCCAACGCTGAAATTTCGCAGATAAAACTGAGGGATGAAGTGGTGATTTGCCTTCTCTGCCATTATTGCCCGTAATATTTGCAGACCGATCGCTGCCGATATCGCGCCGAGGATCTGGACGACGAACGGCTCTGGTTCTTTGTGGTAGGTGACTTAGCCGCCCAGATCAGGCCGATCGTTAGGAACGTGTGCTCTCGAAGACCGATGTCCAGCTGCTCTCGCGTTAGACTGGGGGCACCCTCATCACGAGCATAGAGTGCCGTATCTCGCAAGCTCGCGCGCTTGTGAAAATACTCCAACATGGTTCGGATATCCGGGAATCGGCTGACGAAGGCATTATTGGCAGAGGCGGGAGACGGGTTCTCCCCGTCCTCATTGAAGGAGAACAGCCGAAGCCCCAGCGGATATCCGGCCGTGTCGTTCATTACGCTGTCGGACCGGCGCAATCGAGCCTTACACAACTGTATGTGCGGCCCCTTCGTTCTGACGTTGGTTTGGCAATCGCGTCTACGGAGCCTTCACAACCTTCCGTCCGGGACTGACCTATGTCGGCTTCCGGTTCGGTTGTTGAAGACGTAGGTTCAAGTTGGACACGAACAAACCAAGCAGGAAAATATGGGATCCTCAGGCGGTCGTCCACACCTAGCTACTGACGCCGTCTGTTTATTCACGCATCCGAAATGGAGGGTTCCGTCGGCCAAACTTGTCGGCGCCGTCGTGCCAGCCGGCCCAGTCTATGACAATCGGAACATCCGGAGCGTGGGTGTCAAATACATGGATCTGCCAGCTAGGGTGCAGCCGCTGAAAATGCTCAGCATGCAGTGCAGCGTCTTTGGCACCATCGAGCGTCACATGCACACCGCCAGGAAACCAAAACTTACCGGTAGGCCAGTATCGTACGTGGTCCGCTGACCAATCGAGCCACAGGCTTTTCTCAACAAGACCCATCATTGCGTTCTCGGTAGGGCGAAGCGCCAGCACAACGGCGCCACATCGTTGATTTTCTTTGTCTCGCTCCAATGAAGCGCTCCCGCAGCTTCGTACCGTTCAAACTGTCGCTGGAGCCAAAACATCCCTGCCGGTGGCCGCCCTAGGAAGCGCCAGTCAATCGTCTTGGCCAGCTTCACCCAGCGCATGATCCATATTGAGGATGTGGTCGAGCCGGGATCGCAACAGGTCCGTCTGGCCGCTCTCGCGCCGTTCCTTCAGTCGCATCGCTTTCGCTTCCCTCGCAGCTTCGTCATCGCCTCGAATCACGCAGAACAAGCCCATCCAGTTTGCCGGAAATCGCAGCCTCTAGCCACGAAATTCGGCAATCTGAAACCCGGAGTCAGGGGAAATCGTAAAACGGAATCAAAGCATTCCGAGTTCTTCACGGACGACGCAGTAGCCAGCGACGGGTTTGTTCGGGAGAACGCACGGCAGCTCAAGTTCAAGTCTGAATCGACCGGTTTTGAAGAGTAATCGTTCTATTCGGCCATTCGACATGCCAACGCTTTGCTTGTAACAGAATCTGTGATAGTCGAGTCATTGACTGTGGCTAAGTTGATTAGCAAAATCAGCAGGTTATGGTGCCACCAAATTTAGAGGTTCGAGTCCTCTTCTGGGCACCATCATCTTGTAAGCTCTTGATTTCCTGGAAACCATAGGTTTCCGGGTCATCGGCTGCTACACAAAGCAGTCGCCTTGCGAATGACCTCACCCAACAAGGCGTCCTGATACGCCCCCTGGTTCTTAAGGCGCATGCCTGCGGACATCTCTGAGGTTGTCGCGCGGCGGCCGTGTTTGAGCATCTTCCCATACGGAATGTCATCGAGTAGCGTGCAGGGGCGGCATGTGACGGCGCTCTCCTTGGCGAATGCACTGCTGCACCTTCAGCAGTTGCCGTCAGACCATTGGGCTGCTGTCACAACCCGGTGCTTGCCGTGACAGATTATTCCCGTCCCGGTTCTTTTCGGCACCGAAACGAGGGGATAGAAATGCACAACCGATTGCGGCGGTGCCTGCGGAGAATGTCGCTGGCGGCATTGACGATGCTGGCGGTTCCGGTCCACGCGGCTGATCTCGTCATTGCAATGCCGAACTGGCCGTCGGGCCAGGCGACGGCAAACATTCTCAAGGTCAGCCTGAAGCAACATTTCGGGCTCGATGCCGATGTGCGCGAGATGGGGACGCTCATTGCCTTTGCCGGCCTCGATTCGGGCGAGGTGGATATTCATCCCGAAATCTGGCTGCCCAACCTGGACAATCTGGTGAAGAAGTATGTCGACGGCGCCGGCACGGTAGCCATCAGTCCCATCGGTGTGCCGGCATGGCAGGGCATATGCGCCACCCGCGAAACTGCCGACAAATTTGGCATCCGCGACATTTCGGATCTCACCGACCCGCGCAAAACCGCCGCGTTGGACACGGATCGGGACGGACGCGGAGAACTCTGGATTGGCGCCGAGGGTTGGTCCTCGACGGCGATCGAGCGTGTCCGCGCCAACAGCTATGGCTACGCCGAGACAATGACATTGCTGGAGACGCCGGAGGATGTCGGAATGGCGGCTGTCGATGCCGCGGTTGCCACGGCTCATCCGATGGTGTTTGCCTGCTATGCGCCGCATCACGTGTTTGAACTGCACGAAATTGTCCGGCTTGCCGAGCCGCCTTTTGACCCGGCAAAGTGGAATATCGTGCTGCCTTCCGAGGATCCGCTCTGGGTCTCGAAGTCCAGCGCGCCGGTGTCATGGGATACGGCACATTTCCACATCGCTTACGCCACCTCGCTGCGCAAGAAATATCCTGAGGTGGTCGCGTTCCTGGAACGGGTCGCCCTCAAGCCCGAGGACGCCACCAAGATGAGTTATGCGCTCCAGGTGGAGCGCCAGGATCCTTACGAGTACGCCAAACAATGGGTCGCCGCGCAGGGCGCTCGGGTGCAAGGGTGGGCAAATCCATGACCGGAAAGCTGACGATCGCGGGACGCACCGCTCTCCAGCGGCGCTGCCTGACGGCAATTGTCGCGGTAGCGCTCGGTCTTGTCGCGGTGGCTGCGCTGGCTGCCGGAACCCAGGTTTTCGATCCGAAAACCCGCAAATGGGTGGACTATGACCGCGCCAAGGCGCGCAAATACTATGCCGCGCATAATCAAGTGCCAGAGGCGTTTCGCCCGCAGATGGTCAAGTTCCGCACCGCGGAAGCGCCCGGTACGATCATCATCGACGGCAACCAGCATTTTCTCTACCTTGTGCAGCCGGGCCAGCGCGCCATGCGCTACGGTATTGGCGTCGGCCGGGAAGGCTTTGGATGGGCCGGAATCGTGCGCGTCGGCCGCATGGCGGAATGGCCGACCTGGACGCCGCCGGCCGAAATGGTCGCTCGCGATCCGAATGCTGTCAAACATGCGGGAGGCATGCCGGGAGGGCCCGACAACCCGCTCGGCGCCAGGGCGCTCTATCTGTATGAGCGCGACCAGGACACGATCTACCGGATACACGGTACGCCGGAGCCGTGGACGATCGGGCTCGACGTATCATCAGGCTGCATCCGGATGCGGAACGACGACATCACCGACCTGGCATCGCGCGTCAAGGTTGGGGCCAAGGTCATCGTTCTCATGCAGGGGGCGGCACTTTACAAGGGTGTTTGAAGCCGGGGTGTGTGAAGCCGGGGTGTGTGAAGCGGCATTCGGAGAGGGACAAGCAATGTCGGCAAAACCTGCAGTGAGAACTTCGATCCGGGCAACAGCAATTGGGTTCCTGGCGGGGGCCTTGAGCGCTTGCGTCAGCACGCCGCCGCCGCCGCCTCAGGACCAGATGTCCAGGACCCAGGTCGAGACGGCCCCGGCCGACCTTCAGCTGCTTTGCGCCGACGCAGCCGCCAAGGCGAGCGGTGCCGACAGCAGCAAAATACTTCCGGTTTCGTCGAGCAAGATCGATTCCACAACCTATCGGGTCGAACTCGATGCCAGCGGCAAGAAGACAAGCTGCCTTGTCGATACCGAAGGCAATGTCAAATCCGTTCAGCCCACCTGATCCGCTCTGGTCGAAGGATTTTGCGGCGATCTGACGATTGCCGCGAACGTGGCGTCGGCTTCGGAGGTGACGATTGGTGGCGACCAGCCGCGGCGAGGTTCAGACACTGGGAGAAAAAGCCCGGCCGACGGCAGCGTGTCTCAACCCAGGGGCATCATCGCGATTGGCAGGTTCGGGCATTCGCTGTACCATTCCTGCGCCGGTCGGCGAAATTGCGCGTTCCGGCAAGGGAGAAACGTCCATGTTACGATCAATTTCGCTCGCGGTTTTCCTGGCGGTCGTTCCTGCGGCAGCCTTTGCAAATTCATGCCCGACCATCATGGCCGCGATCGACGCGGCGTTGCCGACCGCGACGCTGGCCGAGGCCGACATGAACAAAGTCAAGGAACTGCGCGCCCAAGGCGAGAAATTGCACGCCGCCGGCGATCATGCAGGGTCGGAGGCTGCGCTCAACCAAGCCAAGTCGATGCTCGGCATATAATTGCGGGCAAGCTATGCTCCCCCTTCTCCCCCTGTGGGAGAAGGTGGCCGAGCGAAGCTCGGTCGGATGAGGGGTGTTCCAGCTTGGCACCACGGTGATCCGTCCAGCACCCCTCAACCGTCTCGGCGCTGCGCGCCGATCCACCTTCTCCCACAAGGGGAGAAGGGAAGCTCTCCACCGGCAGGGCCGCGTGGGTTGGTTCACCCCAAGCCGATGCGCCTAGCGCCTTGCCGGAACAGGGCTGCGGCGTCCGGCTCGAAGCGGAAGGTGCCGATGAAATCGTCGGCACAGTAGTTCGGCAGCGTCTTGCGGATGGCGGCCGCGAAAGTGCGGGCCTCGTCAAGCCGCCCCGCCAGCGCAAGGCAGTGCGCCGCGATCGCCAGGATAATGGCATGCGCGTTGGGACGGGCGGCGGCCTTCAGCGCCCATTCGGCGGCCTCGTCGAACTGCCCGAGGCGGACATGCGCCATCGCCCTGGCGCCGAGCATGCCGAACAGCAGCGGATCGAACGGACTTAGATGGCGCGAGTGATCGGATGAACCGATCGCCGCGTTCGGATCACCCGACTGCGAGTGGACAAACGAAAGCGCGTAGTGGCCGAGCGCAAAGTTGGGGCTGAGATCGACGGCCCGTTCCAGCTCGATGAGCGAGCCGTCCTGCTCGCCGCGTAACCACAGCGCCCGGCCCATGGCCCAGTGCGCGGCCGGATTGTGATCGTCGACCAGAAGACTTTGGCCGGCGGTCTCGAAGGCGAGCGCGCTTTCCTGGTCGCGGTCTCCCCAGCGCTGAAAGGCGTTCTGCCAATGGGTGAAGGACAGGCCGGCATAGGCGCGGGCGAAGGTCGGATCGAGCTTCAGGGCCATGTCGAAGAAATGCCGGGCCTGCTCGTTTTCCGTGCGGGTGAAGCGATACATGTGCCAGAGGCCGCGATGGTAAGCCTCCCAGGCATTCAGCGAGCTGGGGGCTTTCAGCATGGCGCGGTTGCGCTCGACCATCTCGATCTCGGCCGAGATCGACGAGACGATGCTGTCGCCGATGTCGTTGAGGACGGCAAAGATGTCGTCGGGCCTGCGTTCGAAGGTGTCGGCCCAGACGATCCTGGCCGTGCGCACCTCGACAAGTTCGACGCTGACCGCGACACGGCCAGCCTGGCTGCGCACCGTCCCGGTGGCGACGTAGTCGACGTTGAGTCGCCGGCCGGCATCTTCCGGCGCGATGTTCTTTTCGGCCAGCGCAAAGACTGAGCCGCGGGCGATGACGAAGAAATCCCTGAGCTTGGCTAAACGGGTGATGATGTCGTGGGTCAGGCCGTCGGCCAATCCACCGCGAAAGGGGCCGCCGCGAGGGCCGCCGATCCCGGCTTCCTCGATAAACGGCATCACCGCGAGCGACGCCTTCGACGTAGCAGTATCGGCATGGGGAAGCACAATTGACGCTTGCACGGCTGCCGGCAACAGCGCCGGCTGCGCCCGGAGCGTCGCGGCAGGTCGTTCGCTGCGGATCGTCCGCCATGCCTCACGAACGGGTCCGAAATCCAGATCCTCCGAAGCAAACAGCTGCGCCGCCGAGGCAAGATGGTCCTCGCAGGCGGCGATCTGGCCGCGTCGCGCCAGGCTTGTCAGAAGAGCCACGTGCGCGCGCTCGTCGAACGGATTGAGTTCCAGCCATGTCTCCAGATGCGCGGACATTTCGTCGGCATCCGCCGGCAGCTTGCTGACCAGCTGTTCCAGAATGGCGGCGTGCCACGAGCTGAAGCGGCGGCGTTGCGCGATAAGCCAGCTGTTGAAATGCGGGCTGCGGTCGATCTCCAGCCCGTCGAGGAAATCGCCGACAAACAGGCTGGACAGGGCCTGCAACCGCCCAAGATCGAGCGTCTCGATGCCGCTGGCGGCGGCCGAGGCGACATCGACGGCGTCGACGGAAATGCCCTTCAGATCGAGCGCGACCGTGTCGCCTGATGTTTCGATCCTGTGGCGATCCGGTTCGTCAAAAATGCCCCTGAGCTTGCTGAGGCACCAGCGAAGCTCGCCGCGGGGATCGTTCGGCACATCCCACAAAAGTTCGCACAAACGGCTGCGGCCGACGGCATGCGGCGCGAGCGCCAGATAGGTGAAGAGCGCGCGCAGCTTGCGCGATGCCGGCAGTTGCACGGGGGCGCCGTCGCGGATGACCGTCAGCGGCCCGAGCAGCCGCACGGACAGCCCGGCCGCTGCGCCGTCCAGGCTCGATCGAGCGGATTCCACGTGCGTTTCCACGCTTGCTCCCACGCTGGCCAGTTGTCCTTTGCTTTACCATCGAAAGCGATCGAGTGCATCCGGCAACGAATTTTCCGCGCCGGTTGCCGGCATTGCCACCGTTCCGGGCCGCGTTGGCGGCACCGGAACCGTACTGCGGCAAGGTCTCGAAACCTCGCCGCCCAAGCCGCCGGTTTGTAACCGGTTCGTGACGACGACACCTCGTGACGACAACAATAAGGGGAGAGCAGACATGTTGCAGCAACGGAAAATCAGGACTACGGCCGGGCGCGGCCGCCTGTTCGACAGCATTATCGACACGGTCGGCGACACGCCGGTGATCAGGATCAACAATCTCGGCCCCGATCATGTGACGATCTATGTGAAGGCCGAGTTCTTCAATCCGGCGGCATCGGTGAAGGACCGGCTGGCGCTCAACATCATCGAAGAGGGCGAGCGCAGCGGCGCCCTGAAACCGGGCCAGACCATCGTCGAGGCGACCAGCGGCAACACCGGCATCGGGCTGGCCATGGTCTGCGCGCAGAAGGGCTATCCGCTGGTGGTGACGATGGCCGACAGTTTCTCCGTCGAGCGCCGCAAGCTGATGCGCATGCTGGGCGCCAAGGTGGTGCTGACGCCGCGCGCCCAGAAGGGTTTTGGCATGTACAACAAGGCGGTCGAACTCGCCGAGGCGAATGGCTGGTTCCTGGCCCGCCAGTTCGAGACCATCGCCAATGCCGCCATTCACGAGGCGACGACGGCGCGCGAGATCATCAACGACTTCGCCGGATCGCGGCTCGACTGCTTCGTCACCGGCTACGGAACCGGCGGCACCGTCGTCGGTGTCGGGCGCGTGCTGCGCCGCGAGCGTCCCGAAACCCGGATCGTGCTGGCCGAACCTGCCAACGCCCAGCTCATCGGCAGCGGCAAGGCGCAGCAGCGCGGCGCCGACGGCGCACCCGCCGCCAGCCATCCGGCCTTCGAGCCGCACCCGATCCAGGGCTGGACGCCGGATTTCATTCCCAACGTCCTGCAGGAGGCGGTCGACGCCAGCCTCTACGACGAGGTGGTGCCGATTGCCGGGCCCGAGGGCATCAAATGGGCCAAGGCGCTGGCGCAAAAGGAAGGGATTTTCACCGGCATCTCCGGCGGAGCGACCTTTGCCGTGGCACGCCAGATTGCGGAAAAAGCTGCACCCGGCTCGGTGATCCTGTGCATGCTTCCCGACACCGGCGAACGCTATATGACGACGCCGCTGTTCGACGGCATCGAAGCCGAGATGGACGCCGAGGAGATCGCGCTGTCGCGCTCAACGCCAGGCTGCCAGTTCCCGGCCGAATAATTGCGCATCGGGAGCAACGCGGATGGACGCCATGCTGAAAGCCGCCGGCACTGCCGGTATGGTTGCCGAAGAAACGCTCGATCCGGTCGACTGGGCCGATGTGCAGGCGCTGTCACACCGGATCGTCGACGACGCCGTCGACTATCTGCGCGATGTCAGGCAACGCCCGGTGTGGCAGGACATGCCGGCGGAGGTGAGAGAATTTTTCGCAGAGCCGCTGCCGCAATCGCCTCAACCGCTGGCCCAGGTCTATGGCGAGGTCGCCCGCAACGTGATGGCCTACCCGATGGGCAACATCCATCCGCGCTTCTGGTCCTGGTACATGGGGTCGAGCAATTTCACCGGGGCGCTCGGCGATTTCCTGGCGGCGGTGCAGGGCTCCAACCTCGGCGGCGGCAACCATGCCGCCGCGCTGATGGACAGCCAGGTCGTCGACTGGTGCAAGCAGATGATGGGCATTCCGCAATCAGCCAGCGGCACGCTGGTCAGCGGCGGCTCGATGGCCAACATCATTGGCCTGACCGTGGCCCGCAACGCCAGGGCTGGCATCGACGTGCGCGAGCATGGCGTTGCCGCCATCGACAAGCCGCTGCGTTTCTATGGCTCGGACCAGCTTCACTCCTGCCATCGCAAGGCGATGGAGGCGCTCGGCCTCGGCAACCGCGCGCTGCGCCGCATCCCGACCGATGCCGGATTGCGGATCGACATCGACGCGTTGCGGGCGGCGATCACTGAGGACCGCCAGGCGGGTTTTCGGCCGGCCTGCGTGATCGGCACGGCCGGCACCGTGAATACCGGTGCGATCGATGATCTGCAGGCGCTGGCAAGGCTGGCGGCGCAGGAAGATCTCTGGTTCCATGTCGACGGCTGCATCGGCGCGCTGATCGCCATCGCGCCGGAAAATTCCCACCGCGTTGCCGGCATCGAGCACGCCGACTCGATCGCGCTCGACCCGCACAAATGGCTGCACGCCCCTTTCGAGGTCGGCTGCGTGCTGATCAGGGACGCCGCGACCCATCGCAGCACGTTCGCTGTGACGCCGGAATATCTCGAATCGACGCCGCGCGGCCTCGCCTCGGGCCAGTGGCTGCATGATTTTGGCCTGCAGACGTCACGCGGTTTTCGCGCGCTGAAGGTGTGGATGGCGCTGAAGCAGCACGGCATCGAGAAATTCGGCCGCCTGATCGACCAGAACATCGCGCAAGGACATTATCTCGGCGCGCTGATCGAGGCCGAACCGCTGGTGGAACTCGTCGCGCCACCGAGCATCAACATCGTCTGTTTTCGCTACCGTGGCGACGGGCTGACGGGAGAGCGGCAGAAGGCGCTCAACACCGAGATCATGCTGCGGCTGCAGGAAGACGGCATCGCCGCCCTTTCGGATACGACGGTGCACGGCCAGCATTGCCTCAGGGCAGCGATCAACAACCACCGCACCCGGCGCGACGACCTGGATTTGCTGGTGCGGGAGACGGTGCGGCTTGGACGGGAGGTTTCAAGGCGTGGCGCGGCTCTGCCTTCTCCCCTTGTGGGAGAAGGTGGCCGCGAAGCGGCCGGATGAGGGTGTTCCAGCTTGGCACCGCCGCACTCCATCCAGCACCCCTCTTCCGTCTTGGCGCTGCGCGCCAATCCACCTTCTCCCACAAGGGGAGAAGGAAAGACCCGCGATCACGCCTCGAGCCAGACCTTGTCGAAATGCTGCTCCAGAGACTGGTGCTGCTCGCAGCCATGCACGCCCTTGCGGAACGTCCGGTAGACCGAGCGCCAGTAGGGCTGGATGATGATGCCGGAGTCGCGCAGATTCTGCTCGATCTTGGCCATGATCTCCTTGCGCGCACTGGCGTCGGGTGTGGCCAGCGCCTTGTCGAGCAAGGCGTCGAACTCCGGATTGGCGTAGGCGGTCTCGTTCCAGGCAGCGCCCGATCTGTAGGCCAGCGCCAGCACCTGGACGCCCAGCGGCCGGCCGAGCCACTCGGTGCAGGAGAAAGGATATTTGCTCCAGTCGTTCCAGAACGTCGCCGCCGGCAGCACGGTCCGTTTGACCTTCAGCCCGGCGTCGCGCATCTGCGCAGCGATGGCGTCGCCGGTGTTCTTCTGCCAGTCGACATCGACGGAGATGAGCTCGTATTCGTGATCGGACTTGCCGGCCTCGGCAAGCAGCGCCTTGGCTTCGTCGACATTGCGGACGGCCGGGCCGATATCGGCGTATTCGGCATGCATCGGGCCGACATGATGGTTCTCGGCCGGCTTGCCGCGGTCGTCCATGCCGATCTTCAGGATTGCGGCATTGTCGACGGCGAGCTGGGCGGCGCGCCGCACCCTGATGTCGCCATAGGGCGGATTGCCGACGTTGAAGCGGGCGACGATGGTCGAGCCGGTGGCAAGCTCGGAATTGCTAAGACCCATGGCGTCGGTCTGCGAGACGGTATCGGCGGCGGTTTCGTGGTTGGTGTCGATCTCGCCCGATTCGAAGGCCGAAAACATCGCATTGGGATCGGAGCCGTAGTCGACCCATTGGATGCCGTCGAGCCAGAAGTCGCCCTTCCACCACGGCTTGTCCTTGCGGCGGACCTCGGCGCCGACCTCGGCGTCCCATGCCACCAGTTCGCAAGGTCCAGTGGTGATCGCCAGGGCCTTCAGCGGATCGCCGTCGCCGTCGTAACTGCGGTGCATGATCAGCGCCGGATAGTCGGTCATGCCGGCAATCAGCGAAATGTCGGGCTTCGGCAGATTGAGCCGGACGGTAAAGTCGTCGACACGCTCGATGCCGCCGTCGATCGGCTTCTTGGTGGCGGCGTCGACCAGCGCCCCCATCCGCTCGGCGACCGAATTGCCGGCAACGCTCGCATCGCACCAGCGCGTCAGGTTGTGGACGACGTCGTCGGCGTTGAAAGTGTCGCCGTTCGACCAGGTGATGCCCTTGCGGACGTGCAGCGTCAGCACGCGGGCGTCGTCGCTGGTCTCCCAACTCTCGAGCAGCCACGGCTCGAAGGTGAAGTCGCGGTTCCAGCGCACCAGATACTCGTTGCAGTGGCGGGCAACATTGGACATTTCGACGCCGTCGAAGGTGCGCGGGTCCTTCCAGCCCTTGACGTTCATGGCGACGCGCAAGACGCCGCCGCGCTTCGGCTCCTGCGCCCTGGCCGGTGAAGGCGCGAGGCCGCCCAGCGCCAGCGCGCCGGCGACGCCGACGCCGAGTGCTGCCATGGTGGCGAGATATTCGCGCCGGTTCATGCTGCCTTTTTTAAAACCGTCGGCGACGGGCTCGGCCTGCGGATGCAGCGCTCTGTCGGTCAGCATCAACTTCATCGTTGAATCCTCCCTGTCGGGGGGCCGGGGGGGGGCGGCGGGGGGGGGGGGGGGGGGCCGGGCGCGCGGCCGGCCGGGGGGGGGGCGGGGGGGGGGGGGGGGGGGGGGGGGGGGGGGGGGGGGGGGGGGGGGGGGGGGGGGGGGGGCGCGGGGGGCCCCCTTGGCCATAGGCGATGATAGTGCGGGATTCAGCGGGGAAGTGTTCGGGTTTCCGCAGGCGTTGTGCGCTGTTCCGCAGAGGTGGAAGCGGGGTGCTTGTAAGGCCCCCTCATCCGGCCCTTCGGGCCACCTTCTCCCCGGCGGGGAGAAGAGGCTGGCACCGGCGTGGCGATCTCTTCTCCCCTCGGGGAGAAGGTGGCCGCGAAGCGGCCGGATGAGGGGGCATTCGCGGGTTCCCTACAACCACTCGCCCTTGCCGAGCGTGGCGATGGCGGCGACGATGCGGGTGAAGGCTTCGCCGGCCCGCGGCAAGGTATTGCGGGCGCGCAGGAAACTGTGGACGGGGCGCGACTCCTCGTACCACCAGGCGCGGCAAAGCGTCAGAGTTCGTCATATAGCCGGGCGGCGTTTTCATAGGTGAAGCGCAAAGGCACCGAGCCCACGACCTGCCATGCATCGACCGTCTCGCCTGCCATCAGCCGGCAGGCGCCGTCGGTGGTTGTCACGGCGCCGCCATAGAGCCGGTTGGCAAGGTTGAGGATGGCGGTCTGGTGCATCGCCGTGCTGCCGCTGCCGCAGGCGTCCTTGACCAGCAGCACGCGAAAGCCTGATGACACCGCATCCCTGACGGTGGCGTCGATGCAGGCCTCGGTCCATACGCCGGCAACGACCAGCCACTCGATGCCTTCGGCCTTTAGCCGGCCGGCGGCAGGGCCCGCACCGAAGGCGCTGGCCTCGGTTTTGACCAGCATCATCTCGCCGGCGACCGGCGCCACTTCCGGACAGATCGCCGTCAGCGGATCGTCCTTGTCGGAGAAGGCCGACCTGCCATTGGCATCGACCGGATGGAACCGCCGCGCCTCCCTGGTGAGATCGACGATATAGGCCGAATGGTAGAGCAGCACATCGTTGGCCCGTGCCGCCGCCTGCAGGCGCTGGACGTTGGCGAGGATGTCGGCGAAACCCTCGACCAGGTAACGCTTGTCCTGCCGATGCTCCTCCTGGAGGTCGACGAACACTGCGGCCACCGTGCCGCGTTTGATCGAGACCGGACCCTTCATGCGGACACCTGAACGAAAGCATGAGCGCTGCGGTTAGTCCCGAGGATTTGCGATACCGCACCTCGATTGGTGGTGGATGCCGGGATCAAACTTCTTTCTCCAGAAAATCGTCCTCATAGGGAAAGCGCGACAGAAGCTCGGTGCCGGTTTCGGTGACCAGGATCTCGTCCTCGAGCTTGACGCCCTCGCGTCCGCCTTTCTCGCCGATATAGCTCTCGACGCTGACCACCATGCCGGGCGCGACAAACCCGTCGCGGCCATAAGTCTCGTAGTCCATGGCGTGCGCGATGAACGGCGTCTCGCCATGCATGCCGACGCCGTGCATGACAGACGTGTAGCGCTGGTCGACGAAGCGGTCCGGGATCTTCCAGGCCTTTTCGGCGATCTCGCGAAACGCCATGCCCGGCCTGACGATCGAGATATTGTGCTGAACCTGGTCGTGGGCCATGCGGTAGAGCGATTTCTGATAATCCGTCGGCTTGCCCGGGCCGCAGCGGAAGGTGCGCGAGAAGTCCGAATAATAGCCGTAGCAGCCGATCGTATCGGTATCCAGCGCCAAGAGTTCGCCGGGCCTGATCTTGCGGCCGCTGGCTTCGTTGAACCACGGATTGGTGCGCTGGCCCGAGGTCAAGAGCCGGGTTTCGATGAACTCGCCGCCCTGGCGGATCACCTCGTGATACATGATGGCGAACAGGTCGTTCTCGGACACGCCGGGCTTGATCGCCTCGCGCACCGCATAGACGGCCGCCTCGGCGCCGGCCATCGATACCTGCAGGCATTTTACCTCTTCGGGCGTCTTGACCGCCCGCACGGCGAGGATCTCGCCCTGGCAATCCCGGACCTCGCAGCCGCGCTTTTCCAGCGCCAGCGCCTGCAGATGGCCGCAGCGGTCGAGGCCGAGCTTCATCGAGCCGCCGCCATGCGCCTTGAGCAGCTCCGTGATTTCGTCGGCGAACGGGCCGGCGGTCTCGTCGTCGCGGCCCGACACCGAAGACCACACCAGCCTGGACGGCCGCGCCTCGTCGATCGTGTCGAGCACCATCGAGACATGATAGCTCTGTGGATATTCGAACAGCACGACCGGCCCTTCGGTCGGGATGAAGAAGTAGCGCGTCGAGTTGCGCAGAAAGTAGCCGAACATGTTGCGCGAGCCGGTGGCGTAGCGCTGGTTGTAGGGGTCGAACAGCACGACGCCGCCATAGCCGGCCTCGCGCATCCAGGCACGCAGCTTCGCCAGCCGGCCTTTGCGCAGCGCGTCCGCATCGATGAAGGACGGCTCGGTGTCGGACAGCCACATGCCGCCGGCCGGATCGGCCGCCGCCGGGTGGCGCATACGGTCCTTGAAGTCGACGTCCTCAGTGCTGTCGGGGTCGAAAACGACGATGCTCACGGGTGCCTCCTGGAAGAGGCCCTGAACATAGCGGTGCGCCGCGATGAGCTTGTGCGGGATACCGCAGATGTTGTGCGAGATACCGCTTGAAGTCGTTCCGCGGCGCTCTACGGCGCCCCCTCTGTCCTGCCGGACATCTCCCCCTCAAGGGGGAGATCGGCCGTCATCACCGCTTTCGAGAATTTCTACCGTCGCAGGAAGAGCGGAGCATCGAAGCTGCCAATCTCTCCCCTTGAGGGGGAGATAGCCGGCAGGCCAGAGGGGGGTGGGCGGGAACGCGGCGCGGCCTGGTTAGCGCCCTAATGCCGCCGCATCACCTTCGGCGCATGCCCATGCTCTTCCCGGAACGCCCGCGCAAAGCTCGACATCGAAGCAAAACCGCAGGCGAGCGCCACGTCGCGCACCATCAGTGTCGAATGCGCCAAAAGGTCGGCGGCGCGCTTCAGCCGCAGGCGGCGGTAATAGCCGTTGGGTGAGACGCTGAGCTCGGAGCGAAAGTTTCGTTCGAGCTTGTCGGAGGAGACGCCGAGCTTTTCCGCCAGATCAGCCATGCCGAGTCGCTCCTCCACCGCATCCTCCATGATGGCGATGGCCGCCAGCACCAGCTCGTTCTGGACGCCGGTGCGCAGCCGCAGCGGCATCAGCTTGCGGTCGACGCTGGAGCGCAGCGGGCTGTGCACGAACCATTCGGCGACGCCGGCCGCGAGTTCGGCGCCATAATCTGATGTGATGATCTCCAGCATCATGTCGAGGCTGCCGACGCCGCCGGCCGAAGTGAAGCGCTTGCGGTCGATGACATAGAGATCGCGCCTGAGCTCAATGTCCGGAAACGCCTCGGTGAAGGCCGCCTGGCTGGTCCAGTGCAAGGTGCAGGCATGTCCGTCGAGCAGGCCGGCCCGCGCCAGGAAGAAGGCAGCATCCGCCACCGCGCCGATATGGGCGCCGCCGCGCTGGCTCCTGCGGATCCAGCTCACCGCGTCCTCAGCCACGAGATGATCGGCATCGCCGCCCGAGCAGACGACGATGCGGTCGACCTTCGGCGCATCGCCGGCGAAAAAGCCGGGCTGGATGACGACCCCGTTCGAGGCCGCGACCGGGCCCTCAGCGGCGCCGACGATGATCCAGCGGTAGCATTCTTTCTTGGCCAGCACGTTGGCCGCGCGCAACGGCTCGATCACCGAACTGAACGCCATCATCGGAAAGCCGGGGAAGACCAGGACCGCGAAGGTGAGCGGAGTGTCGGTGGCAATCGGTTGGTGGCGCTCGCGAATGGTCATGGCTTCAACCGGCCTGTCGGCAATTGCAGGAAGTTACAATTTCGCCAGATGCAGCGGAGGTCAACGGCTATCATACAGGTCCCAGAACAACCGCTTCAGGTTTGCGCTGCCGGCATCGGTGATTGATCGCCTCAACATCGGTTGAACGGTTTTCGATTGCAGAAGCGAGTGCCCCAAGCTCCCCTCACCCCAGCGCCTGATCCAGATCCGCAATCAGATCATCGCCATCCTCGATCCCGGCCGACAACCGCACCAGCGAATCGGAAATCCCGATCTCGGCCCGCTTCCCGGCCGGGATCGAGCCATGTGTCATCAGCGCCGGGTGCTCGATCAGGCTTTCGACGCCGCCGAGGCTTTCGGCCAGCGTGAACAGTTGCGTGTGTTCGAGGAAGCGTTTGGTGCCGGCGAGGTCGCGGTCGAGCTCGACCGTGATCATGCCGCCGAAGGCGTGCATCTGCCGCCTGGCGATGGCGTGCTGCGGGTGGCTGGGGAGACCGGGATAGATGACGCGGCGGATGTCGGGGCGGCTTTCCAGCCAGTGCGCGATCTTCTGGCCGTTCGACGAATGGCGCTCCATCCTCAGCGCCAGCGTCTTGAGGCCGCGCAGCGCCAGGAAACTGTCGAACGGTCCGGAAATGGCGCCGATGGCGTTCTGCAGGAATTTCAGCCGGTCGGCGAGATCCTTGTTGTCGCCGACCACGGCGACGCCGCCGACCATGTCGGAATGGCCGTTGAGGTATTTCGTCGTCGAATGCACCGATATGTCGATGCCGAGCTCCAGCGGCCGCTGCAGGTAGGGGCTGCAAAAAGTGTTGTCGGCGACCGAGAGCACGCCTTTGCGCCTGGCCAGGGCTGCGACCGCTTCGAGATCGACAACGCGCAGCAGCGGATTGGTCGGCGTCTCGACCCAGAGCAGCCTGGTTTCCGGGCGGATCGCCGCTTCGACCGCGGCCAGATCGGTGAAGTCGACGAAGTCGACCTGCAAATTGGCCGAGCGCTTGCGCACCCGCTCCAGCAGCCGGAACGTGCCGCCATAGATATCGTCGGTGGCGACGACATGGGCGCCGGAATCGAGCAGTTCGAAGATCGTGGCGATCGCCGCCAGCCCCGAGGCGAAAGCGAAGGCGGCTGCGCCGCTTTCGAGATCTGCCACCGCGCGCTCGAAGGCAAAGCGGGTCGGGTTCTGGCTGCGGGCGTATTCAAAACCCTTGTGCACGCCCGGGCTCTGCTGGCCATAGGTCGAGGTCGCATAGATCGGCACCATCACCGCGCCGGTCGTCGGGTCGTGGCTCTGGCCGCCATGGATGGTGCGCGTCGAGAAGGCCAGGCGGTTGCTGCCCGATACGGTGGCTTTGATGGTCATCTTGCGCGGCGCCTCAGATGGTTGATCAGGTCGATGCGGGTAATCAGGCCGATGAATTCGTCGCCGTCGAAGACGATGGCGACCTCGTTGCGGTCGAACACCGGCAGCAGCGCGTCCAGCGTCTGGCTGGCCTGCAGCGTGTGCAGATTGGCGGTCATCGCCGTGCGCACCGGGGCCTTGAAACGGTCCCAGCGGCTGTCATAAGGGCCTTCGACGTGGGCGAGGATATCGCTTTCGTCGACGATGCCGACCAGCTTGCCGTCGTCCAGCACCGGCAGCTGCGAGACATCCGAACGGCGCATGCGGCCATAGGCGTTGAGCAGGCTTTCGTCCGGGCCGACAGACACGATGTCGCCGGTGCGGTGCGTGCGCATCACCAGGTCGCGCAAATCGCCATGCTGCTCGTGCTCGGCGAGGCCCTGCTCGATCAGCCAGAAATCGTCGAACACTTTCGACAGATATTTGTTGCCGCTGTCGCAGACGAAGGTGACGACCCGCTTCGGCACGGTCTGCTCGCGGCAATAGCGCAGCGCTGTCGAAAGCAGCGTGCCGGAGGACGAGCCGGCGAGGATGCCCTCCTTGGAGAGCAGGTCGCGCACCGCCAGCATGCTCTGCTTGTCGGGGATCGAGTAGGCCTTCTTGACCAGCGACAGATCGGCATTGGGCGGGACGAAATCCTCGCCGATGCCCTCCACCGTCCAGCTGCCGGCCTCTTGCATCTTGCCGGTCTTGATCAGGGGCGCCAGCACCGAACCGACCGGATCGGCGAGGATCATCTCGGTCTTCGGCGCGGTTTTTGCGAAATAGCGGCCAAGCCCGGTCAGCGTGCCGCCGGAGCCGACGCCGACGACCACTGCATCGACGTCGCCGTCGAGCTGCGAATAGATCTCCGGACCGGTCGTGGTTTCATGGGCGTCCGGATTGGCCGGATTGGCGAACTGGTTGGCATAGAAGGCGCCGGGCAGTTCGGCGGCGATCCTTTCGGCCATGTCCTGATAATATTCGGCGTGGCCCTTGCCGACATCGGAACGGGTCATGCGCACTTCTGCGCCGAGCGCCCGCAGATGCTGGATCTTTTCGCGCGACATCTTGTCGGGCACGACCAGGACGATGCGGTAGCCCTTGGGGATGCCGACCTGGGCGAGGCCAAGGCCGGTGTTGCCGGCGGTCGCCTCGACAATGGTGCCGCCGCGCTTCAGCTTGCCCTGTTTTTCGGCGTCGGCGATCATCGACAGCGCAATGCGGTCCTTGATCGAGCCGCCGGGATTCTGGCTTTCGAGCTTGATGAACAGCCGGCACTTGCCGATGTCGAATTTGGTCAGCTCGACAACCGGCGTCTGTCCGATCAGGTCGAGAACCGATGCATAGGGCGGACGCAGGCGGGACATTTCCCTGTCCGGGAGGGCGATCTTGTGCACGCTCATGCTGATGCTCCATGGTCAAGCGACCGCCTTGGGCAGGCTGTCAGCCTATCTTCTTTTCCAGCCGTTTGCAGTCTGAAAGAAGATAGATCGTGCCAATCCATTGGCCAGACGGGGAATGGGATTCCGGTGGGGCCGCTCCGTCACGCCAATCACGATAAGGTCGCGGGACAGCACCGCCGTAGAGCGCCGACCTCACCCCAGCAACCGCTTCCCCAGCCTTGCACATTGCACGCGAATATCCGGTATGGCGTCGATCTCGAAGAAGGTGCCGCGGGTCAGTGGCCCGACCGCCAGGATCTTGGCCGAGACGGTGCCGTCGCTGGCGATGACCTCGCAATTGTCCGATACGTCGAGGCCAAGGCGCAGCGGATCCGGCCGGGCCAGCCCGCGGTCGACCAGCGACCGCACCACGCTGTTCGACGTTGTCGAGATGTCCCTGGCGATGCCGGTGCAATCGTAGATGCGGGCGACGTCGAACGTCTCGATGTTTTGCGTGTGGCGCGACTGGACCTGCACGCTGAATTCGTCGCCCGCCGTGATGCCGACGACGCGCCCGGCGACAAGCCGGATGCGGCCCGACTGCACTGCCTCGGTGACACGGCCATGGACTTCCGGCGCCATGCGATGGCGGTGGATGTCCCACCACGCCTTGGTGTGCTCGACGAAGCGGCGCTTGGCCGAAGACGGCCAGTTCTGCCAGATCTTCTGGTTAAACGGCCTGAGACCGTCGACGACGTCGCGCCAGTCGATGCCGGCCTTCTGGTTTTCCCGGATCAGGTCGCGGAACCAGCCGACGAAATAGGAAAGCTGGGTGCCGAGCGGAATGTCGGCGACGTCGAGCTTGATCGGATTGCCCTTGCGGTGTGGCGAAGGCAGCAGGCCGCGCCGCGACACCGCAATAATCTCGCCGCGATGGCCGCGTTGTTCGAGCGACAGGAAGGCATCGACCATGCTCAACCCCGTGCCCAGCACCAGGACCCGGGCTTCCCCGTCGAGCACGGTGTCGGCCTCCGATCCCATCCTGATCGCATGGCCGTGGCCGGCACCTGGCTCCTCGTCATGTCCGGTCGCCAGCACGGCAAGGTGGGCGACGACGCTGGTACCGTTGGCCAGCGCCACCTCGACCCCGGACCCGGTCGGCGAGATCGACAGGCTCTCCTCGCGGATCAGGCGAAGACGCCCCGTCTCGCGGGCCTCGAGCTCGTCCAGCAGTTCCTTCAGATAGCGGGCGTAGACGCTGCGCGGTGCGTAGACCGGCGCCTGCTCTGGCGTTGCCAGGCCGCGCTCAAGCAGCCAGCGCCAGAAATTGCCGGGGTCGTCGGCATGGGCGCTCATGCCGGCCGCGCTGACATTCAGCACATGCGCCGACAGCAGCGTGGAATAGGCGATGCCCTGGCCGAAATGCGGGCGCTTTTCGATCAGCGTGACACGCAGATCGGGATTGGGCGACTTCAACAGATGCGCGGCAAGAACGACGCCGCTGGCGCCGCCGCCGACGATAATGATCGAACTTGGGACAATCGAATTTGCGCGGCCGGTCATGCGCGCACCAATTGCCTGAGGAGCCGTCCGTTCCGGCTCAGGCCTGGATTTTCAACGCAGCCGAAAGGTCGTCGTCGCCGGCGATATCGCGCATCTCGGCGAGGCTGCGCTGATCCAGCACCTCGGCGATCGCTTGCCGGACCTCCAGCATCAGATGTCGGACTTGGCATGTCGCCTCGTTGCAGTCTTCACAGCGCTGATACCGGGTGCGGCTGGCGCAGGGAATTGGGGCAAGCGGCCCGTCGAGCACGCGCACGACGTGGCCGATCTTGATTTCATCCGCCGGCCGCGCCAGGCGGTAACCGCCCTCCTTGCCCTTGCGGCTCTGGACAAAACCGGCATTGCGCAGTTCGCCGAGGATGGCGTCGAGAAATTTCTTCGGGATGTTGTTTCCGGCGGCGATATCGCCGACGAAGGCGAGCTGACCAACCGGCAGCCGCGCCAGATGGACGAGCGCCTTGAGGCCGTACTTGCCCTTTTTTGTGAGCATAGACCGAACGTTTCTCTGTCATGCGATGGCGAAGGGCCACCGGTTGCGAAACGCCTGGCGTGCGTCCCCACCGCGTCCGCGTCCAGGCTTTCAAGACACGTAAATTCTAGTGACATGATATACAAGACGGGCACCATTGATTTTGCTTGATTTTCAAGCCGCTGCGACGACTTGCCGGACGTTCTTTACTCCTGAAGCCGCGAGGCACGCCAATGGCGACAGCCGGCGCTCGGCACTCATACGGGTGATCGCCGCGATATGGACATCGCTCATCGTTCTCCCAATTCCTGTAAAGTCGATAAGACTACTATACTTAGCCGCGATACAGGAACCGGTTTTCAAATCGTCGGCCATTCGCAGCATTCATTTGCCGAAGCTGCGCGCAAAACAGGAAATGTGTGTTTGCGGCGGGCCGCGCATTCGCCGGTCGACCGAAACGTCGCCAGGGCCGTTCGAGTGTCAGGGGAGCGAACGGTTCGCCCACACCAGCCCGCCCAGGCCAACCAGCGCGGTGACGATGCCGATATAGAGCCATTGCGACTGGCCGGTCATGAAGCTGCCGCCGACGAGGCCGATGCCCTGCAGCGACCACAGCGCACCGATGGCGAGCACAATCAGCGCCAGCAGATTCTTGATCAATCTCATCGTCGGAATTCCTTTCCCAAGTTGATCGCCAATTCCGCTATGACCGCGATGGCAAGGCGAAAGGAAGCGACCCGATCGCTGTCACATCTATTTGCATAATAAAGCCGGGTCTTGCCGGAAACGCCCCGGTGCTGGTGCGAAGACCACCAGACATACATCGGCGCAATCCCGACATTCCATGACAGACTGTTTCGCGCCGACTCCAAACGTGTACTATTGTCATGGAACCGCCAGACGACTGCCGCATTTGGTGCCACATTCCATCCGTAACGGCCGGGTCTGTCAAACGGAGCCCCTTGCCACAGATGAAGAAACCCAACCGGACCGCGCTTGTCGCGGCGGCGATAGCGGCTGGCCTGATGGTCGGCGTATCCACCTCCCCTGCCGCCGCGCAATGCGGCCGCGCCTCCTGGTACGCGCTGACCTCGAAGACCGCTTCCGGCGAGCGGATGAACCCGTCGGCGCTGACCGCCGCGCACCGCACCTTGCCGTTTGGCACCAGGCTGAAGGTCACCAACCGCAAAAACGGCCGCAGCGTCGTCGTGCGCATCAACGACCGCGGCCCGTTTATCAAGGGTCGGGTGATCGACCTGTCGAAGGGCGCCGCGGGGCGGCTCGGCTTCATCAGCTCAGGCCATGCTGCTGTGTGCACCGACCGCGTGTGAATGGCCGCTCCGCTTTGCGGCCAGGCGGATGAGGGGCAGCGCAAACCTGAAGCGATTGCCCTTGCTCTCTCTCCGGCACCTTTCGCAGTTGCACAATAAGCCGGCTGCCGCCGTTCAAAACCGATTTTCAACGCCTTAGACAAAAGTATAAGCATAAATCAATTCAATTGACGTATTGCATCGCAGCAGTTTGTTGTTAACCTTTGCGCGAGAGATTCAAGGCTCGGCACTGCTGTCGTCCCTTCGGTCGCAGCAGCGGAGTTCTCGATGTTCTACCAGCTCTACGAATTGAACCACGCCGCCGTGCAGCCGGCCCGCGTCTATGCCGATGCGGTGCGGATGTTCTACACCAATCCGCTCAATCCGTTTGCGCACACGTCCTGGGGCCGTTCGGTCGCGGCGACGGCCGAATTGTTCGAGCGCACGACGCGCCGCTACAGCAAGCCGCAGTTCGGCCTGACCAGGACCGTCGTCGACTGGAAAAGCGTCGCTGTCACCGAAAAGACGGTGTGGTCGCGGCCGTTCTGCAATCTGCTCCGTTTCGAGCGGGCGGTTCCCGCCGGCCGCCGGCCTGATCCGAAGCTGCTGATCGTGGCGCCGATGTCCGGCCACTACGCGACGCTGCTGCGCGGCACGGTCGAGGCGATGCTGCCGCATGCCGACGTTCACATCACCGATTGGGTCGACGCCCGCATGGTGCCGATCAGCGAGGGCAGCTTCGACCTCGACGACTATATCGACTACATCGTCGACATGCTGCATGCGCTGGGCCCCGACACCCATGTCATGGCGGTGTGCCAGCCGTCGGTCCCGGTGCTGGCGGCGGTGGCGCTGATGGAAACGCGGGGCGACCCGTTCGTTCCCTCGACGATGACGCTGATGGGTGGGCCGATCGACACCCGCCGCAATCCGACTGCGGTCAACCTTCTGGCCGAGGAAAAGGGCACCGACTGGTTCCGAGACAACGTCACCATGCAGGCGCCATGGCCGGTGCCGGGCTTCGGCCGCGAGGTCTATCCCGGCTTCCTGCAGCTTTCGGGCTTCATGAGCATGAATCTCGACCGCCACATCATCGCCCACAAGGACTTCTTCATGCATCTGGTGAAGCATGACGGCGACAGTGCCGAGAAGCACCGCGACTTCTACGACGAATATATGGCGGTGATGGATCTGACAGCGGAGTTCTACCTGCAGACGGTCGACACCGTGTTCGTCCGCCATGCTCTGCCCAAGGGCGAAATGATGCATCGCGGCGTCGCCATCGATCCCGCCGATATCCGCAATGTTGCGCTGTTCACGGTCGAGGGCGAGAACGACGACATTTCCGGCCTCGGCCAGACCCAGGCCGCGCACGACCTCTGCATCAACATCCCCGCGGACAGGCACGCCCACTACATGCAGCCGGCGGTCGGCCATTACGGCGTCTTCAACGGCTCGCGCTTCCGCTCCGAAATCGTGCCGCGCATCGTCGACTTCATCACCAGCTATGGCCGCCAGACCCGCGTTGCGGTGAGGCCGAAGCTGGTTCGCACCGCCAAAAAGTAAAGATGTCCCGGATGGCAGCGGCCTTCAAGTCGACCTGTTGCACAATAGCCGCGCTTTCGGCCGCGCGGGTAACCATATCGCAAAACTGGCCGTTGGTATAATTGACAGGGACTGTAGATCGCCCTTAACGTTTCATTAACAACAAGGGACGAGGGGGACAATGATTTCCTCACCAATGGCGAGAGGGCTGCGCGTGTGCGCCCTGTTAGGGCTGGCACTTGCGACAGGTTGGTCTACGGCGGCTTCGGCGGCCGGGCCAATGGCAACCGGCGGCCCGACATCGCAGCCGATCGGCCATTACGATTTCTGCAAGACCAGTCCGGCCGAATGCTCGATCCACCCGGGCAATCTCGCCCCCGCCACCATGACAGGCGCGCTCTGGCGCAAGATTCTCAGCGTCAACGCCAGGGTCAACAACGCCGTCAAGCCGATAAGCGACATCGACATTTACGGCAAGGACGAGGTCTGGGCCTACCCCGTCAGGGGCGTTGGCGACTGTGAGGACTATGTCCTGGAAAAGCGCCGCGAATTGAACCGCTTGGGCGTGTCCTATGCCAATCTTCTGATGACCGTCGTGCGCAAGCCGGACGGCGAGGGCCATGCCGTGCTGACGGTGCGCACGAGCAAGGGCGACTACGTCCTCGACAATCTCGACGGAAAGGTCCGCTCATGGGACCGGACCGGCTACCGCTTCCTCAAGCGGCAGGCGATCGACAATACCGGTCGCTGGGTATCGATCCGTGATGGCCAGCCGGTTCTGGTCGGCGCGGTCCAGTAAGGTTTTTGCAAGCGACCACTGGATCGCTGCGTTTCGCGTTACCTGTTCCAGGCGTTTGCGCTGCCCTCACCTGCCTGCCGGCATCCTCTCCCCGTATAGGGACGGGGAGAGGGGTGCTGTCATTGACGATTTCGCCAATCGCCGGCGTTGCAGGCCACGTTCGCGATCAGCCTCTTTCTCCCCGTTTACGGGGAGAAAGGCCCGGCAGGGCAATGAGGGGCGGCGCCAACATCGACAATTGATCGCCTCCACACGAGTCGGGCAAACTCTACGTCCGCCCCAGCGCGGCGCGGATCGATGCGGTGATGCGGCGAAGCTCCGCCTCGTCTAGTTTTTCGATGTTTTCGGCCAGGACATTGGCAAGCTCGGTGGCGGCGGGGCTGAGGCCCGACGTGTCGAGTTTTACCCGCGGGTGCGAGGTCTCGGCCAGCCGCGCCAGTTCTTCGGCATCGTCCCAGATGACATTGAAATAGCCGATGATCTTCTGGATCAGCGTCCAGGTCGGCGCGCCGCGGCGGCCGTGCTCCAGCGCCGACAGATAGGCGGCGCTGACGCCGATCGCCCTGGCCATGGCCTTTTGGCTGACGCCGCGTTCGCTGCGCAGGGCGCGAAGCTTTTCGCCGAACGGGGTCACAAGTCCATCCTCGTCGGGTGCATTCTCATGCGCGCATCCGCATCAGCGCGTGCGCCGCAGGCGGATATAGAGCGCGCCCGAGCCGCCATGCTTGCGGGCGGCGTGGTCGTGGCTGGAGACCAGCGGTCTGAATGCGGGTGTCGACAGCCAGGCCGGCACGGCGCGCCGCAAGATGCCGTCGCCGCCGGACGAGGAGCCCTTGCCGGTGATCACCAGCACATAGCGGATGCCGCCGGCATGCGCCCGGTGCAGGAAGGAGAACAAAAGCGAATAGGCTTCGTCCTGGCTCAGGCCGTGCAGATCGACGCGGCCTTCGATCGGCAGCCGGCCCTTCGACAGTTTTTCCAGCGTCGGCTCGTCGAGCGCATGCGAAACATGCTGCGTCCTGGCTTTCGTGGCCGCAGCAGGAGCCATCGCCTGGTCACGCAGCATTGGCTTGGTGTCATCAGCGATGTCCGGGCCAATATCCGGGATGTCGACGGCGGCCTTGCCCTTCAGCGGCTTGGCGGTGCGCGCCACCAGGTTCCACAGGACCCGATCGTCCTCGCTCAGCCTGTCGATGCGCCGGGTCATCGCCCCGCTCCCGGCACAAGCCGACGCGGGATCAGCGCGTAGAAATCGGCGGGGTTGCGGACAACGCCGGCGATCTCGCCGGCCGCATCTCCCGTACCAGTGAACAAATCGCCACGCGCCTGGCCGGTGATCGCCGAGCCGGTGTCCTGCGCGATCATCAGCCGCCGAAACGGCTTGTTGTCGAAAGCGGTCAGCGACGGCCCATCGATGTAGAACGGCGTGCCGAATGTATGCAGCAGACGGTCGACAGCGACGGAGCGGCCCGGCGTCAGCGGCACCTTTGCGGCAGCGATCGGCCCGAGTTCCGGGTCGTCGGCCGCCGCCGCCTCGCTGGCGGAAATCTCGCGGAAAAAAATATAGGAGCGGTTGCGCCACAGGATCTCGTCGATGCGCTGCGGATGCGCCTTGAACCAGGCGCGGACCGACTGCATGGTCACCGCTTCGAGCGGGATTTCGCCTAGCTCACTCAGGATCTTGCCCGGTCCGGTAAAGCGCTGGCCGGATTTGGCGGCATAGGTGACGCGGCAAAGCCGGCCGTCGGTCATGGTGAGCCGCGCAGAACCCTGTACGTGGATGAAGAAGGCATCGACCTTGTCGGCGAGCCAGGCAATTTCCAAACCCTTGCCAGCCAAACCCTTGACGAGCGCGCCGCGCTCGATCTCGCCGCGGTCGAAATACTCGACCGGTCCGTCCGGCGTGGCGCGGCCGAAGGCGAGATAGGGATCCATGCCGACCGGCCGGTTGGCATCGTCGATGTCGACGAGATCGGCCGGACGTGACAGCAGCGGCACCGTAAATCGTTCGGTTCGCAGCGGCGAAGCGTCGACCACCGGTTCATAGAAGCCGGTGACGAAGCCGGCGCCGCCGCTTTCCGCCGCTATGTGCACCGGGATGAAATGCCGCTCGAAGAAGGCGCGGGCTTCGCGCCGGTCGGTTGGCGAAACGGTGCGGGCTGCAGCATAGGCCTCGGTGAAGGCATTGAAGTCGACACCGAGCCCGCCGGAGCGATAGGGTTTCGCCAGGACATGAAAAGCCGAACGCCGGAAAGCGGCGAACGCAGCCAGATGGTCGTCCTTGTCCCAGCCGGGCAGATCGTCAAAGGATGTTTCGCGGAACGCCTGAGAAAGCGACACGACAGACCCCGCCGTGGTCCGGGCTCAGTCTTCTTCTTCGGTGGCGACGAGCTTCCAGTTCGGGTCGCGCGAGCGCGTATCGCGGGCGAAGGTCCAGACGTCCTTGACCTCGGCGACGGTTTCGGGATCGCCGTCGATGACGGCGCCGGCCTTGTCGCGCGTTGCCGAAATCAGTTCGCTGACGATGCGCAGCGTGATATGCGCCTCGCTGCCCTTCATCTCGGCGGAAACGATATCCGCCTTGTCGATGCCGACGAAGGAGGACTGGATCTTTTCCGACTTCGCCTCGCGGTCGCCGATCGCCGCGACAAAGCCGTCATAGACCTCGCGCGACAACAGGTTCTTCAGCGTCTTGCGATCGCCATCGGCATAGGCCATGACGATCATTTCATAGGCCATCTTGGCGCCGTCGACGAAGGTCTTGGGGTCGAATGCCGGATCATTGTCCTTGATCGCGCGCAGGCCCTTGTTGAGATCGGTGTCAGGCTTGGCGAAGGCGTCGATCGCCGCATAGGCGTCGATTGCCGGCTCTCCGGGCGCTCGCTTGCGCGGCAGCGAGACCACATTCTCGGGTTTTTGGGCGTCGTCGCGGGTGCGGCCCGCCGTATAGGGATCGAACGGCGGGCGCTCGCTGCCGGTGCGGCGGCCGAGCACATTGCGCAGCTGGAAAAAGATCACAACCGCCGCAACCAGAAAGAAAATCGTGCCGAAGTCGAAGAATCCCATATCTTCCGCCAATCAATCCCTACTCCGGCCGGACCGCCCGGCCAGGCAATGGCTGCGGTCGCATAGCGTTCAACATCCAAAGCATATAGAACGCAAGCTGCAATCATTCAAATTAAAGGCAGCCATACCTATCTAAAAGGTTCAGTGCCAGCGGCGATTGCCCGCCTGCCGGCAAAACATCGAAACGATCGGTCAAGATTTGCGCATTTCGCTGCTTCCCCTGTTCATCCTCGCGCTTCCGCTGCTGGAGATCGCCGGTTTCGTCGTTGTCGGCCGCCAGGTCGGCGCCCTGGCGACGGTCGGCCTGGTGCTGGCTTCGAGCATCGCCGGCGGGCTGTTGTTGCGATACCAGGGGTTCGGCGTCATGTCCCGGGTCCGTGCCGAAATGGACGCCGGACGTGATCCAAGCCGTCAGCTCGCGCATGGCGCCATGACCGTGCTGGCGGCGATCCTGCTCATCATTCCCGGCTTCATCACTGACATTTTAGCCATTCTGCTGCTGCTGCCGCCGGTCCGCGATCTCGCCTGGCGCCGGCTGAAAGGCCGCATCGTGATGGCCACCAGTTTCGGCACCGGCGGATTCCGGGCCCGGCAACGCGACAAGACCATCGACCTCGACGACAGCGACTATTCGCGCGGCGACGAGCACGGCCCCGATCCCAATTCCCCCTGGCGCCGCCTCAAGGACGAGTAGCCCGGCGCAGCTTTCCCTTCTCCCCTTGTGGGAGAAGGGAAAGCAAAGCGCGCAAACCTTGTCTTGTCATGCCGGCCATGGTAGCGAACGCCCGATTTCAATCCGGTCAGCAACGCTGCCGAGGCAAAAGGACAAAGGCTTATGGCCAGCAAAGACGACGCGCCGACCGGCGCGGCCAGTGGCAACGGCGACGCGACGCAGCCTTCGCTCAACGTGCTTGCCCAATATGTGAAGGACCTTTCCTTCGAAAGCCCCGGCGCGCCTAACTCGCTGCGCGGCCGCGACAAGGCTCCCGGCATCGCCATCAACGTCAATGTCAACGCCAACCCGCTTTCGGATAAGCAGTTCGACGTCAATCTGACGCTGAACGCCAAGGCGTCCTTCGACAAGGAAGTGCTGTTCAACGTCGAGCTGGTCTATGGCGGTGTGTTCGCCATCAGCGGCTTCCCGCAGGAGCACATGCTGCCGCTGCTGTTCATCGAATGCCCGCGGCTGCTGTTCCCGTTCGCCAGGCAGATCATCGCCGAGGCGACGCGCAATGGCGGCTTCCCGCCGCTGATGCTCGATCCGATCGATTTCGCACAGATGTTCCAGCAGAAGCTGGCCGAGGACCAGGCCGCCAGCAAGGTCAAGGCGAGCTGAGAAGGCTATCTCGGTAGGTTTGAAAAGCCCGGCGCGAAGCCGGGCTTTTTGTTGAGAACCGGCGGGACAGCACCCCCTCTGTCCTGCCGGACATCTCCCCCTCAAGGGGGGAGATTGGCAGCCCAAGCGTCTTCGCTCATTCCAGCAAGGTTGGCGATTGGCGAAAGCCGGTGTGAAGTCCGATCTCCCCCCTTGAGGGGGAGATGGCCGGCAGGCCAGAGGGGGGCCGACCGGGCGCACTCGCCAAAAATTACTATGCCGCAGAACTCGCTTCCCGGACGACGCGCAGCCAGAGCGCCTTTTCGCCTAATGTGCCGACCATGCTCGCGTGCGCGGCGCGCTCTGCTTCGGTCAGGCGAGACGGCAGCGCTATCGGCCGCGCGGCGATGCTGATGTCGATGTCGTCGACGTTTCTCCTGCCGCCGGCCGGCGCCGTGGCGCTGTCGAGGATGAGCGCCGCCTGCTTGCCGCCGATGAGCTCGATATAGACCTCGGCCAGCAATTCCGAATCGAGCAGCGCGCCGTGCTTGGTGCGGCGGGCATTGTCGATGCCGTAGCGCCGGCACAGCGCGTCCAGCGAATTGGGCCCCATCGGATGCTTGCGGCGCGCCAGCGCCAGCGTGTCGACGACAAGTCCGGGGTCAACGACCGGGTGGCCAAGCCGGCCGAATTCGACATTGAGGAAAGCGATGTCGAAAGTTGCATTGTGGGCGACCAGCTTGGCGCCGTCGATGAAGGCAAGGAACTCCTCGGCGATGTCGCTGAAGGTCGGCTTGCCCATCAGGTCGGCGGCGCTGATGCCATGAACGGCCTGTGCCTCGGCATGGATCGGTCGTCCCTGCGGATTGATATAGTGGTGGAAGGTGCGGCCGGTCGGGAAACGGTTGACCAGCTCGATGCAGCCAAGCTCGATGACGCGGTCGTCGCGGAAATCGAGGCCGGTGGTTTCCGTATCGAAGATGATCTCGCGCATCGAATCAGTCCGTTGGGTCCGGCGTTAGTCCAGCCGAATCATGATGGGAACAAATTGGCAACATATTACGCCGGGCGCAAGCGCCGTTAAGCAGGCTTGCCGGCTTTATCCCCGACCAGTTTCGCGACGATCGCATTGACCGCCGCTCGCGCTGCATCAAAACCCTGTCCGGTGTCGATGATGAAATCGGCGCGCTCACGCTTTTCGGCGTCGGGAACCTGCCTGGCCAGAATCGACGCCAGTTTCTCCTCGCTCATGCCCGGCCGCGCCAGCACGCGGGCGCGCTGGATGTCGGGCGACGCGGTGACGACCACGACCTTGTCGACACGGTCGCGGCCGCCGGTTTCGAACAGCAGCGGGATGTCGAGAACGACAAGCGGCGCGCCGGCGGCGCGGTGCCTGGCCAGGAAGGCGTCGGCGTCGGCGCGGACCAGCGGGTGGATGATCGCTTCCAGCCGTTTCAGTGCGGCTGCATCGCCGAGCACCCGCTCGGCCAGCCTGGTGCGTTCGACCGAGCCGGAATTCGTCGTTCCGGGAAACGCCGCCTCGACCAGCGGAGCCGCCTTGCCGGCGTAGAGGCGATGCACCGCCTCGTCCGAATCGTGGACAGGCACGCCGGCCTCGGCAAACATCCTGGCCGTCGTCGACTTGCCCATGCCGATCGATCCGGTGAGGCCGAGCACGATCATGTTTTTTTACTCCCTGGCACCGAGATCGGCGACGATCATCTGCCGCAATTCGGCAGTGACCTCGGGCCTGATGCCGAACCAGCGCTCGAAGCCAGGCACCGCCTGGTGCAGCAGCATGCCGAGCCCGTCGACGGCTTTCAGGCCGCGCGCCTTGGCGGCGGCCAGCAACGGCGTTTCCAGCGGCACATAGACAATGTCGGTGACGATGGCATGGTCCGGCAACCTGGCCGGATTGGCGGACAGGCCTTCATTGCCGTGCATGCCAAGCGCTGACGTGTTGACCAGCAGGCCGGCATCGGCAAGCAGCTCGCGGGTCGCCGCCGTGCCGTGGGCCGAGACCCCGGCGCCGAAGCGGTGGCGCAGCTCCTCGGCTCGGGCGAGCGTCCGGTTGACGATGCGGATGTCACTGATGCCGCGCTGCTTGAGCGCATGGATGACCGCGCGGGCGGCGCCGCCGGCGCCAAGCACCACCGCTGGGCCGTTTGCGGCCCAGCCCGTCGCATGCTCGTCGAGATTGGCGGAAAAGCCATGGGCGTCGGTGTTGCCGCCGTACAAAATTCCGCCCTCGAGCCACAGCGTGTTGACGGCGCCGATCTGTTCGGCCGCGTCGTCGCGGCGCGCCGCCAGCGCGAAGGCGGCTTCCTTGTGCGGGATGGTGACGTTGCCGCCACGATAGCCATTCGCCTCGAGTTTTTCGACGAATTCGGCAAAAGCCTCCGGCGCAACGTCGATCGCCCGGTAGCTGCCGTCGATGCCGTATTTCGCCAGCCAGTAGGCGTGGATCTTCGGCGACCGCGAATGCGCGACCGGATGACCGGTGACGAAGGCCTTTTTCGCGGCCTCAGCCATCGATGGCTCCGAACTCGCGCAGCTTGGCCAGGACAGGCAGAAGCGGCAGGCCGACAATGGTGAAATAGTCGCCCTCTACTCTTTCGAACAGCTGGATGCCCTCGCCTTCGATCTGGTACGCGCCGACGCTGGACAGCGCCTTGGCGCCGACCCGCGCCAGATGGCGGCCGATGAAGGCCGGATCGAGCTTTCGCATGGTCAGGCTGGCGACGCCGACATGCCGCCACAGAACTGCGCCGTCGCGGGCCAGCACCACGGCGCTGTTGAGTTGATGGGTCCTGCCCGACAGCGCCAGGAGATGGCGGCGGGCGGCTTCCATGTCGGCCGGCTTATGAAACACTTCGTCGCCGAGCGACAGCGTCTGGTCGCAGCCGAGCACCAGGGCGCCGGGCTTTCGTTCGCTGACCTCGGTGGCCTTGGCCTCGGCCAGCACCAGGGCGACGTCCTCTGGCGAGATACTGCTGCCCTGCAAGGGTGCTTCGAGGGCGCGCTCGTCGACTTCCGCCGGAACCGCCTCGACCGGCACGCCGGCATGGACAAGCAACGCTTTGCGGAACGGGCTGCCCGAGGCAAGGATGATTTTTTCGGCCATTTTTATCGCCTGATCTTTCCTTCTCCCCTTCTGGGAGAAGGTGGATTGGCGCGCAGCGCCAAGACGGAAGAGGGGTGTTGGACGGAGTGCCGTCGGTGCCAAGCTGGAACACCCCTCATCCGACCTCGCTTCGCGAGGCCACCTTCTCCCACAAGGGGAGAAGGAAAGGACCGCCCACAGCACAAGCGCCCGAAGCCTAGCGCGTCTTTCCGCGCAGGGCAACGATCGCCGCCGCCGTCTCCTCGATCGAGCGGCGGCTGACGTCGATCATCGGCCAGCCGTGCCGGGTGCAGATCTGGCGGGCGTAGGCAAGTTCCTCGCTGATCGCCGCGCGGTCGACATAGTCGGTCGGCTCGTAGGCACTGGTGTTGCCGAGGATGCGGTTCTGGCGCACCTGCGAGATGCGCTCGGCGGTGGCGATCAGCCCGACGATCAGCGGCTTCGTGGCGTTGACCAGGCTTTCCGGCACCGGCACGCCGATCACGATCGGGATGTTGGCGGTCTTGATGCCGCGATTGGCGAGATAGATACTGGTCGGCGTCTTCGAGGTGCGCGAAATGCCGACCAGCACAATGTCGGCATCATCCATATTGGCAGGCAGCTGGCCGTCATCATGCTCCATGGTGAAGTTGAGTGCGTCGATGCGGCGGAAATATTCGGCGTCCAGCACATGCTGGGCGCCGACGCGGCGGCCGGCCGGCGTGCCGAGATAGGACTGGAACACGGTCAGCACCGGTTCCAGAACGGAGACGCAAGGCAGGCCCATGGCGGCGCAGCGCTCGTCGATGCCGCGGGCGAGCTTCTGGTCGACGACCGTATAAAGGATGATGCCCGGCTCCTCCTCGATGTCCTCGAAAACTTTCGTCACCTGCTTCTCGGTGCGGATGAGCGGGTAGATATGCTCGATGGCGCGCGCATCCTTGTATTGCGCCGAAGCCGCGCGCCCGGCCGCCAGCAGCGTTTCACCGGTGGCATCGGAAATCAGGTGAAGGTGAAAGAAGCTCTGGGGTTTGTTCACAGGGGTACGTTCCAAGCTGTGGGCCGATGTGGATAAGGTCGGTCGGAAAGATCGGCCGGTTCGGGGCGACTGTATCAGATGCCGGTTTGTCCACAATTCGATGCGCTGCCGGCTTCGTCGGGCGGCTGGGGACAAATCCGGGGACGGGCTTTTTCAACTCGGCCTCATCCACAGGGCCATTTTCTCCAGGCGGGCGGTAACGCATTGTTCCCAGTCGGAAATTTCCAACTGTCCCCAAACTCCTCCTATCCGCCAGAAGAAGCACGCGACAATATGCTGGCTGGCCTTTTCCGGGGCAAGGCGGGACAGAAGACAACCACCGATACCAACAGACTCTTAGAATCATAAGATTCCTAGAAATAGAATATTTAATTATAGAGAAGCCTGGAGAGGCGAGCGCTGAATGCCTGAAAACCGCATCATGCTGGACGTGCTCAGAGGCAAGACGGTATCTCCGCCGCCGCTCTGGATGATGCGGCAGGCCGGCCGCTATCTGCCGGAATATCGCGAGACACGCAGGCGGGCCGGATCGTTCCTCGATCTTTGCTATAATCCCGATCTTGCCGTGGAAGTGACGCTGCAGCCGATCGAACGCTTCGGCTTCGATGCATCGATCCTGTTTTCCGATATCCTGGTCGTGCCGCATGCGCTGGGCCGCGACGTGCGCTTCGAAGAGGGCCGTGGACCGCTGTTGACGCCGATCTCGGCGACGGAGATTGCCGCTCTCGACGGCGGAACGTTTCACGTGAATCTCGAACCGGTCTATGAGACGGTCAGGCGGCTGCGGGCAAAACTGCCTGATCAAACGACGCTGATCGGCTTCTGCGGCGCGCCGTGGACGGTGGCGACCTATATGATCGCCGGCCATGGAACCTCAGATCAGGCTCCGGCCAGGCTTTTTGCCTATCGGGAGCCAGCGGCTTTTCTGCAGCTGCTGAGCGTGCTCGCCGATCACTCTGCTGCCTATTTGATCCGCCAGATCGAAGCCGGCGCCGATGTGGTGCAGATATTTGACTCGTGGTCCGGCGTGCTCGACGAAGTTTCTTTCGAGGCGTTTTGCGTCAGGCCGGTGGCGGAGATCGTCAGGCAGGTCCGGGCCGTCCATCCCGACATTCCGATCATCGGCTTTCCCAAGGGCGCCGGCGCCCATTACCGCAGCTATCGCCAAAAAACCGGCGTGACCGGGCTGGGGCTCGACTGGACCGTGCCGTTGACGACGGCGAAGGAACTGCAGCGCGATGGCGCTGTGCAGGGCAATCTCGATCCGTTGCGGCTGGTGGCCGGCGGCAAGGCGCTTTCTGACGGTGTCGACGCAATCCTGAAAGCACTGGGCGATGGGCCGCTGGTCTTCAATCTCGGCCACGGCATCACGCCGGAAACGCCGATCGCGCATGTCGAGGCGATGGTGAAACTGGTGCGGGCGCATCGATGACCGACATGAACAACGCCAACAGTGGTGCGGGCAGCAGCGGTGGTGCAGCGATGCGTCGAGCAGCGATCGCCATCGTCATCTTCCTCGTCCTGGCGGCGCTTCTGTTCCTGTTCGGGCCGGATGATTTCTATCCCTGGGCAAAGGCGATCCATGTCATCGCCGTCATCTCGTGGATGGCGGGCATGCTCTATCTGCCGCGGCTGCTGGTTTATCATGCCGATGCGGAAAAAGGCTCCGTCCAGTCGGAGACCTTCAAGGTGATGGAGCGCCGGCTGCTGCGCGGCATCATCAATCCAGCCATGATCATCACCTGGGCGTTCGGCCTCTGGCTGGCCTGGAAAGGCTTTGGTTTTCAGGGTGGCTGGCTGCATGCCAAGATCGCCGCGGTGCTCGGCCTCTCGGCGGCTCACGGCTATCTGGCCGGCGCGGTACGCAAATTCGCCGAGGACCGCAACGAAAAGCCGGCTCGGCACTGGCGGATCGTCAATGAGATCCCCACATTGCTGATGATCGTCATCGTCGTGCTGGTCATCGTGAAGCCGTTTTGACGATTTGTGTCTGTTTCGGGCGTTTGCGCTGCCCCTCACCTGCCTGCCGGCATTCTCTCCCCGTATAGTGACGGGGAGAGCGGCGCGCTGTGGTTGATGGCTTCGCCAATATCCAGGGTTGCAGTATGTGCGCCAAGATTGCGGCCAAGCCCCTTCTCCCCGTCACTATACGGGGAGAAGGTCCCGGCAGGGGGTTGAGGGCCGGTGCCGAGATTCGCAATTGATCGCTTCCAAGCGGCTTGCTCTTTCAGTCGACCAACGATAAAAGACGGGTCTTCCTTCCCGTCATGCGCCGCCCCATTCATCGCTTCGGCCGCGCCCGGCATTTGTCGCATCCCGCCGATATTTTCCCCATACTTACTCACTCAGAGTCCGTCTAATGATGCAAGAAATGAAACTCACAGAGTTCAAGAACAAGAAACCGCCAGAGCTGATCGCTTATGCCGAATCGCTCGAGGTCGAGAACGCCAGTGTGATGCGCAAGCAGGAACTGATGTTCGCGATCCTGAAGCGGCTGGCGACCCAGGATATCGAGATCATCGGTGACGGCGTCGTCGAAGTGCTGCAGGACGGGTTTGGTTTCCTGCGCTCGGCCAATGCCAATTACCTGCCAGGCCCGGACGATATCTATATCTCGCCGTCGCAGATCCGCCGGTTCTCGCTGAAGACCGGCGACACGGTCGAGGGCCCGATCCGCAGCCCGAAGGAGGGCGAGCGCTATTTCGCGCTGCTCAAGGTCAACACGATCAATTTCGACGACCCGGAAAAGATCCGCCACAAGATCCATTTCGACAATCTGACGCCGCTTTACCCGACCTCGCGGCTGAAGATGGAAATGGACGTTCCGACCTCGAAGGACATCTCGGCCCGCGTCATCGACCTGGTGGCGCCGCTCGGCAAAGGCCAGCGCGCCCTGATCGTGGCGCAGCCGCGCACCGGCAAGACGGTGCTGTTGCAGAACATTGCCCATTCGATCACCACCAATCATCCCGAATGCTACCTGATCGTGCTGTTGATCGACGAGCGGCCGGAAGAAGTCACCGACATGCAGCGCTCGGTGAAGGGCGAGGTCGTCTCCTCGACCTTCGACGAGCCGGCGGTGCGCCACGTCCAGGTCGCCGAAATGGTGATCGAGAAGGCCAAGCGCCTGGTCGAGCACGGGCGCGACGTCGTCATCCTGCTGGATTCGATCACCCGCCTCGGCCGCGCCTACAACACCGTGGTGCCGTCATCCGGCAAGGTGCTGACCGGCGGTGTCGACGCCAATGCTCTGCAGCGGCCGAAGCGCTTCTTCGGCGCCGCCCGCAACATCGAGGAAGGCGGCTCGCTGACCATCATCGCCACCGCGCTGATCGACACCGGCAGCCGCATGGACGAGGTCATCTTCGAAGAGTTCAAGGGCACCGGCAACTCGGAAATCGTGCTCGACCGCAAGGTGGCGGACAAGCGCATCTATCCGGCCATGGACATCCTCAAGTCCGGCACCCGCAAGGAAGATCTTTTGGTCGCCCGCCAGGACCTGCAAAAAATCTTCGTGCTGCGCCGCATCCTGGCGCCGATGGGCACCACCGACGCCATCGAGTTCCTCATCGACAAGCTCAAGCAGACCAAGACCAACGCGGATTTCTTCGATTCGATGAATACGTAAGGGGCTGGCGCCTCTTGCCTTCTTCCCCTGTGGGCCTCCTGTGGGAGAAGGTGGATCGGCGCAGCATCCCTCTCCTATCCGCGCCGCAACCGACGCTCGAGTTCGTCGGCGTCCGTTATCACCGGCAAGCAGACCTGCCCCGTGCACAGCCAGGCGCCGGGCTTGCTCGTTGGCGGCAGAACGCCGCCTGGCAGCATCGGCAGATTTGTCCCCGATCCGACCGGCACGATCGTGTCGATCCGACGCGGGTCAGGATTTCGATTCGCCACCGGAATAAGCCTTGGATTCTCTGGACCATCCACCAGCACCAGCTTCAACGGCTCGAGCGCCAAGGCACAGGCGTTGACGATCCCCGCCTGACCATAGGCCTGATGCGCCGCACGGCCGGCGGCGTGTTCGGCGATCTTCCAGGTCTTTTCCTGCAATTCGAGATCGCCGGAAAGCGACGACAATCGAACCATCGCCTCGATGATCTGGCCGGTGGCTGACGGGATGGCCTCGTCGGCATCGCCCCTGATGCGGATCGGCACGTCGCTGCTGTCCGACGCGGTCAGATAGTAGCCGGTGTTGTTCTCATCACTATGCCATTGATCTAGCTGCGCGATGAATTGGCCGGCCAGTTCGGCATAATTCGATGTGCCGGTAGCCTCGAACAGCGAGATCGCGGCGTTGGCCATGGCGGCGTAATCGCTCGACAGCGCCGGAAAAAGCTTCTTTGCGCCAAGCATCGAATGCGGCAGGCGGCCGTCTCGGCCAGCGCTGGCAATGGCAGCAAGGGCCTGTTCCGCCGCCTCGATCCAGTCGATCCGTTTGACGGCGCGCCCGGCTTCGGCGAGAGCCGCGATCACCAGGCCGTTCCAGTCGGTCAGGATTTTGCCGTCACGCCCGGGCCTGACGCGCTGCTCCCTGGTTGCTAGCAGTTTTTCTGTGAGCGGAATGAGCCGGTCGCGATCGGCGACGCTTTGTGTTTGCTGGGCCGCAGTCTGGTGGATGATCGGCTTGCCCTCCCAGCCATGCGGGCCGGAAAGCGTGAAGTAATGAAAAAAGAGGGATGACTCGTCGCCGAGAGCAGTTTCGATCTCATCCCTGCTCCAGGTGTAGAACAACCCCTCCTCACCCTCGCTGTCGGCGTCGAGGCTGGCGGCGAAAGCACCGCCATCGATGCGCATCTCGCGCAACAGCCAGTCGATCGTGTCTTCGATTCGTATCCGGAACAATTCATTGTCGGTCGCCGCAAAAGCCCAGTTGCACAGCCGGATGAGCTGCGCGTTGTCGTAGAGCATCTTTTCGAAATGCGGCACCAGCCACTCGGCATCGGTCGAATAGCGGCTAAGACCGCCGCCGACATGGTCATAGATGCCGCCCGCCAGCATCTTTTCAAGGCTGAGCAGGACAGCGTCGCGGTGGGCTGTGGCGCCGTCGCGCAGCCAGGACAGCCACAGCGTCTGCATGAACGGCGCATTGGGGAATTTGGGCGCGCCGCGCAGCCCGCCCAGATCCCTGTCGATCATGCCGTCGATGCCGTTGGCGAGTGTCGCGAGCGTGTCGCGGTCGAGCACCGCCTTGGCATGGCTGCCGGCCAGCCGCGCCTCGACATGCGTGGTCAGGCCGTCGGCGCTTTGGCTAACGCTTTCTTTCTTCTCCCGCCACGCCTTGTCGACCGCCTCCAGCACCTGGACGAAACCCGGGCGGCCGTAACGGGCCTCGCGCGGAAAATAGGTGCCGCCCCAAAAAGGTTTTCCGTCCGGCGTCAAAAACATGGTCAGCGGCCATCCGCCCTGCTCGCCCATCGCAGACAATGCGGCCATATAGATCTGGTCGATGTCCGGTCGCTCTTCGCGATCGACCTTGATATTGACGAACAGACGGTTCATGACGGCGGCGACGTCGGCGTTCTCAAAACTCTCGTGCGCCATGACATGGCACCAGTGGCAGGCGGCGTAGCCGACCGAGAGCAGGATCGGCCGCTCGAGCGCCCTTGCTTCGGCGAGCGATGCCGGCGACCACGCCCGCCAATGCACGGGGTTGCCGCTGTGCTGCTGCAGATAGGGGCTGGCCTCTTCGGCAAGCAGGTTTTTCGCGGGCAACGTCACTGTTGATAACTCGGCAATCTGTTGGTGAACAAGCGAAGCTAGGGCGGTTGTGCTGGGTCGGCAAATGATTTCAGGTAATTCCATTGTTGCCCTGTCGAGCGGCCGCCTGCCCGCCGGGGTTGCCGTGATCCGCATTTCCGGCCCGCAAAGTCGATTCGTCCTAGAAACGATTGCTGGCCCCAAGGTCAAGAACCGTGTTGCCGCCTATCGCCAGTTCAGGGCGCCGGACGGATCGGTGCTCGACAGCGGGCTGGTCGTTTTCTTCGCCGGCCCAAACAGCTTTACCGGCGAGGACGTCGCCGAATTCCATGTCCATGGCGGGCGGGCCGTGGTGGCGAAGATGCTGGAGGTGATCGCCGGCTTCGACGGCGTCAGACATGCCGAGCCGGGCGAGTTCACCCGCCGCGCCTTTCTCAATGGCAAGGTCGATCTGGTCGAGACCGAGGCGCTGGCCGATCTCGTCAATGCCGAGACCGAGGCGCAGCGGCGCTTTGCCGTCCAGAATGCCGAAGGCGTGCAGAGCGAGCTCTACCTCGCCTGGCGCCGTCGGCTGATTCATGCGCGGGCGATGATCGAGGCAGAAATCGATTTTGCCGACGAAGACGATGTGCCCGGTTCCGTTGCAGAGACGGTCTGGTCGGACGTGCGCGCGATGATCGGCGAGATCGAGCGCCATGTCCAAGGCTTCCGGGCGGCCGAAATCATCCGTGACGGCTTCGAGGTCGTCATTCTTGGTGCGCCGAATGCCGGCAAATCAAGCCTGTTCAACGCACTGGCCCGGCGCGATGCGGCGATCGTCACCGAGGAGCCCGGCACCACCCGCGATCTGCTCGAGGTGGTGCTGGACGTGGAGGGGATGCGCATAAGAGTGACGGATACCGCCGGTTTGCGTGAAACGCCCGGCAGGATCGAGGCGATCGGTATCGAAAGGGCGAGGAGCAAGGCCGGCACTGCCGATCTGTTGCTGGTGCTCGAGGATATGGTGGAGCCGGTGGCGATCGGCGCAATACCACCTGATGTGCCGGCCTTGAGGATCGGGACGAAGGCCGATTTGCTGCGGGATGAATCGCTTGTGGCGCGCTACGACGCGGTTATCTCGACCAAGGACGGCACTGGGCTGGCGGTATTGCTGGCCGAGATCGGCCGTCGCGCCGCAGCGCAGGTCGGCCAGGCCGGCGATATCCTGCCATCGCGGCTGCGCCACGTCGAACTGCTCAACGAGACGAAGCGCTTCCTGCTGGCGGCAGCGGCAGAGGATGGACGCGGGCAGGAATTGCGGGCAGAGGAATTGCGGCTGGCGGCTGATCGGCTTGGCCGCATCGTTGGGGCGGTCGATGTCGAGGACATGCTCGACGTCATCTTTGCGCAGTTCTGCATCGGCAAATGACTCACGTGAAACATTGCGGGCCGGCCAGCTCTGGGTGATTCACGTGAAACACCAGGCGATTAGCTCGAAGGCATTGTTTCACGTGAAACGATCCACGGTCCCCCGTCGGGATCGAATTTCAGACTTAGAGCTGCCCCTCATTGCCCTGCCGGGCATTTCTCCCCTCATAGTGACGGGGAGAAAGACACAACCGTCGACGGTTTCCCCAATCACCAGCGTTGCAAAGTCCCGTCGTTGCTGCGGCTAGCCCGCTTCTCCCCGTCACTATACGGGGAGAGAAAGGTGCCGGCTTGACACCACGCCCTGACGGGGACATGTGTCGGTCAACCTGAATCTGGAACACTAAAAATGACCGATCACTATGATGTGGTTGTGGTGGGCGGCGGCCATGCTGGTTGCGAGGCGGCCAGTGCTGCCGCGCGCGCTGGCGCGAAGACTGCCCTGGTGACGCTGCGCTTCGAGACGATCGGCGTCATGTCGTGCAATCCGGCGATCGGCGGGCTCGGCAAGGGCCATCTGGTTCGCGAGATCGATGCCATGGACGGGCTGATGGGGCGCGTCGCCGATGCGGCCGGCATCCAGTTCCGTCTGCTCAACCGCCGCAAGGGCCCGGCAGTTCGCGGGCCGCGGACGCAAGCCGACAGAAAACTCTATCGGCTCGCCATGCAAGCGGCGATTCGCGAACAGGCGGGCCTCGACGTGGTCAAGGGCGAGGTCCTGGATTTCAAAATCGCCAATGAGCGCCTGGCGGCGGTGCTGCTGGCGGATGGCCGCCGGCTTGGCTGCGGCGCCGTGGTGCTGACCACCGGCACTTTCCTGCGCGGGCTGATCCATATCGGCGAGAGGAAAATCGTTGCCGGCCGCATGCACGAGCAGGCCAGCCTCGGCCTGTCGGCGACGATGAGCCGCGCCGGCTTCCGGCTCGGGCGGCTGAAGACCGGCACGCCGCCGCGGCTGGACGGACGCACGATCGATTGGGCGTCGCTGGAGAGCCAGGCGGCGGATGATGAGCCGGTGCCGTTCTCGCTGATGACCGACCGCATCGACAATCCGCAGATCCATTGCGGCATCACGCGCACGACGGCAGCGACGCACGAGCTGATCCGCGCCAATCTGGGCCGGTCGGCGATGTATTCCGGCTCGATCGAAGGGGTGGGGCCGCGTTACTGCCCGTCGATCGAGGACAAGATCGTCAAATTCGGCGATCGCGAAGGCCACCAGATTTTCCTCGAGCCGGAAGGGCTGGACGACGATACCGTCTACCCGAACGGTATTTCGACCTCGCTGCCGCAGGACGTGCAGCTCGACATTCTAAAAACCATTCCGGGCCTTGAACGCGCCACCATGCTGCAGCCCGGCTATGCCATCGAGTACGACCATGTCGACCCGCGCGAGCTCAAGCCGACGCTCGAAACCAAGCGTATTGCCGGTCTTTTTCTGGCCGGGCAGATCAACGGCACCACCGGTTATGAGGAGGCCGGGGCGCAGGGGTTGTTGGCCGGCCTCAACGCCGCGCGCAAAACGTCGGCAAGCGATCAGATCGTGCTCAGCCGCACCGAGGCCTATATCGGGGTGATGGTCGACGACCTGACCAGCCGTGGCATCGCCGAACCGTATCGGATGTTCACTTCGCGGGCCGAGTTCCGGCTGTCGCTGCGCGCCGACAATGCCGATGAGCGGCTGACGCCGCTGGCGATGAAGCTCGGGATTGCCTCGCAGGAGCGGATGCAACGGTTTAGCGATATCGTGCAGAACCTTGAAAAGGCGAGGGACCTTGCGCTTGGCACGACCATGACCCCGAACGAAGCGGCGCGTCATGGGCTGGAGATCAACCGGGACGGGGTGCGCCGCTCGGCCTATGAATTGCTGGCCTACCCCGGCGTCGACGTCGCCTGGCTGGCCCGGATCGCCCCGCAGTTTGCGGGCATTGACAGCAAAACGGCAGAGCGCCTTGAAACGGAAGCGAAATATTCGGTCTATCTCGACCGTCAGCAAGCCGACGTCACGCAGATCAGGCAAGAGGAGAGCCGATTGATCCCGGCGTCGCTCGACTTTGCTTCCGTTCCGGGCCTGTCCAACGAGCTGAAGCAAAAGATGCTGTCGCGCCAGCCGCGCTCGATCGCCGACGCACAGCGTATGGAAGGCATGACGCCGGCGGCACTGGCAATCATTGTCGCGCATGTCCGCAACGCCGAGGCTGCCACGCGAAGGAATGTTGCGTGAGCGCTGCCTCATGGGCGGGCCTGCAATCGGCTGCCGGTCCGGTTTCACGTGAAACATTCGAACGCCTGGTAGAGTTCGAGACGGTCTTTCAGAAATGGAACCGCCGGATAAACCTGGCGGCGCAGTCGACGCAGGGCGACGTCTGGCGCCGCCACATCCTCGACAGCGCGCAGCTGGCGCGAATCAAACCAGACGCGAAGCGCTGGCTCGATCTCGGCTCCGGTGGCGGTTTTCCCGGCCTGGTGCTGGCGTTCCTGCTTGCCGAGCGCGACGGCGCCAGCATCGACCTGGTTGAAAGCAATCGGAAAAAGGCATCGTTCCTGCAAGCGGTCGTCGGCCAGTTCAACCTACCGGCCAGGGTCTTCGCACGGCGCATCGACGACGCCTATGCGTTTGTTTCAACACCGCAAATCGTCACGGCCAGAGCGCTGGCGTCGCTTCCGGTGTTGCTCGAACTGGCGGCGCCGTGGCTGACGGCCGGGGCGCGCGGCCTGTTCCACAAAGGCCGGGATTACCGTGCCGAAGTGGCAGAAAGCGCTCAACGATGGTCGTTCGATCTGGTAGAACATGCCAGCGCGACCGACGCTCATGGCGTCATCCTCGAACTGTCTGATTTGCGCCAACTGACTTAGATCGGCGACCTCGGCATGAATTTCTGGCATAGACCCATGATGAAGAATGGCCCCCGAATCATCACCGTAGCCAACCAGAAGGGCGGCGTCGGCAAGACGACGACGGCCATCAATCTGGCGACGGCGCTGGCGGCGATCGGCGAGCGGGTGCTGATCGTCGATCTCGACCCGCAAGGCAATGCCAGCACCGGTCTCGGCATCGAACGGCGCGACCGCACCGTTTCCTCCTATGACGTGCTGACCGGCGAGCTCGATCTGGAGGCGGCGGCGATCCCGACGGCGGTGCCGGGACTGTCTATCGTGCCGTCGACGCTCGACCTGCTCGGCATCGAAATGGAGATCGCCTCGGCGCCAGACCGGGTGCTGCGGCTGCGCAACGCCTTGCGTGCCTCGGCCGAGCGCTCGGCGAATTTTGGCTATGTGCTGATCGATTGCCCGCCGTCGCTCAATCTGCTGACGCTGAACTCGATGGCGGCAGCCGATTCGGTGCTGGTGCCGCTGCAATGCGAATTCTTCGCGCTCGAAGGCCTGAGCCAGCTGCTGGAAACGGTCGAGCAGGTCCGCCGCTCGATCAATCCCGAGCTGACCATCCAGGGCATCGTGCTGACCATGTTCGACGGGCGCAACAACCTCGCCAACCAGGTGGTGCAGGATGTGCGGGCGCATATGGGCGACAAGGTCTATGAAACCGTCATCCCGCGCAATGTGCGTGTCTCCGAGGCGCCGTCCTACGGCAAGCCGGCGATCCTCTACGACCTCAAATGCTCCGGCAGCCAGGCCTATCTGCAGCTTGCCTCCGAGGTGATCCGCCGCGAGCGCAAACTGCGCGCCGCTTAGAAGCCGAATTGATACCGAAACGATCTGGACAGACGATGAGCGAAGACCTTTCGAGAAAAAGACTGGGCCGGGGACTGGCGGCGCTGATCGGCGAAATCGATCGTCCGGCAGCAGTGGAAAAGCCGGGCATGAATGCCGACGGCAAGGTGCCGATCGAGTTCCTGAGCCCGAACCCAAAGAATCCACGCCGGCATTTCGGCGACGCCGACCTGACCGATCTTGCCCAGTCGATCCGCGAACATGGCGTGGTGCAGCCGGTGGTGGCGCGGCCATCGCCGACACAAGCTGGCCGCTACGAGATCATCGCCGGCGAGCGGCGCTGGCGCGCCGCGCAGCGCGCCGGGCTGAGCGAGATCCCGATCATCGTGCGCGATGTCAACGATCGCACCGCGCTCGAGCTGGCGATCATCGAAAACGTCCAGCGCACCGACCTCAATCCGGTCGAGGAGGCGATGGGCTACCAGCAGCTGATCGACGACCACGGCTACACCCAGGCCGATCTCGGCCAGGTGATCGGCAAGAGCCGCAGCCATGTCGCCAACACGCTGCGGCTGTTGAAGCTGCCGGACGTGATCCGCAACATGCTGGTCGACGGCGCGCTGTCGGCCGGCCATGCCCGTACATTGGTGACGGCGCAGGATCCGGCGGGCCTGGCCAAGCGCATCGTCGAGGACGGGCTCTCGGTGCGCCAGGCCGAAGCGCTGGCGCAGATGCCGGCGGGTGCGCCGACCGTGAAGCGACAGCCTGCAGCACCGGTGCAAAAGGATGCTGATACGCGGGCGCTGGAAAAGTTCATGACCGACACGCTCGGCATGTTCGTCACGATCGAGCACAACGAGCGCGGCGGCGTGATCAGCGTCGCCTATCGGACGCTGGAGCAGCTCGACGAACTCTGCCGGCGGCTGAAGCAGGAGCAGTAGTTAGCCGGCAAAGGTCGGCGACTGTATAGCTCCAGCGTTGGCGCTGCCCCTCACCCGCCTGCCGGCATCCTCTCCCGGTATAGTGACGGGGAGAGGGGGCTGTCATCGACGGCTTCGCCAATCACCAACGTTGCAGAAAAAGTGCCGAGGCTGCGATCAGCTTCTTTCTCCCCGTTTACGGGGAGAAACGCCCGCCAGGGCAATGAGGGGCGGCGCCGACCAGGAAATAGCTTGCTCCGCCAAGCGGAACTCTCTCCTCAAAAAAATTACCTTTGCGCCAGTCTTGCGCTCTCCACGGCGATGCCGAGCAGCGCCTGTCGGGCCAGCGCGACCGCGAGGTCCGGCCGGCGCCGGGTCTGCAGCACCGCCGTCTGCAGGCGGTTGAGCGCGCGGCCGAGCGCCTCGCTGCTCCAGCGTTCGAGAACTTTTTCGACCAGCTTGCGCCGCGCGAAAAAAACCGGCGGGCGCGCCGCGGCGACGACCGAAGCGGCGTTGCGGCCGCCGGCGTCCATCAGGCCGCGCATTGCCTGGATCGCCTGCAGCTGCCGCATCGCCGACGACAGCACCAGAAATGCCTGGCCGCCGGACTGGCAGTGACGGGTGAAGGCGATGTCGAAGTCGCCGACCTTGCCCTCGAGCAAGGCATCGACGGCGTCGTCGAAGGACAGGCCAGAGACGTCGCCCGACGTCGCCTTGACGTCATCTAGGCCGATTTCGCTCTGGCCGTGGGCATAAAGCACCAGCTTTTCGATCTCGCCGCGCGAGGCCAGCCGGTCACCACCGAGGTTGCGGCGCAGCGCCTGGCGGGCTTCCAGCGTCATCGACATGCCGGCCTTGCGCAATTCGTCGTCGATGACCGTATCGATGTCCCGCGCCTCGTCGGCGTAGCACGGCAGCGCCATGGCATTGTCCGCCGCCTCGACAATGGCGCGCAGCCCGACGCCCTTCTTCAGGTCGCCGGCCTCGATCAAGATGATGGCGTCACGCGGCGGCTCCGCGGTCAGCGCCTTGACGTCGTCGGCAAGCGCCTTCTGGCCGGACGCATTGCGCACCCAGAGCAGGCGCCGGTCCGAAAACATCGGCACGGTGCGGGCCTCGTCGAGCAGGCGGCCCTCGTCGCGATCGACTTCCGAACCGTCCAGCCTGACCACAGAGAACGGATCGTCGAGCGGCAGGCCGGTCTTGCCGGCAAAGGCACGGGCGCGCTCGGCGACCAGCCCGCGGTCGGGCCCGTAGAGCAGGACGATCGAGACACGCGGGTCCGGCCGCGCCAACCACGAATCGACCTCGTAACCTTTCTTCTGTGCCATGGGTTATGGGTTAGCATGATGCGGGTTCGGGGTGAACGGTGGTCGCCCCTTTCCTTCTCCCCTTGTGGGGCCCGAAGGGCGGGCGAGGCCCGTGACTCGCCCCGGGCGGTGGATTGGCGCGCAGCGCCA